>NZ_JASKYT010000340.1:0-7320 GCF_041028275.1 Streptomyces sp. PU-14G | reverse complement strand
CCGCTCCCCCCACGCGGCCCCCGCACCCGACGCCGGCCGCGCGGTACGTCATCGCCCTCGACGTCGGCGGCACGGGCATGAAGGCCGCCCTCGTCGGCACCGGCAACGAGCTGCTGCACGAGGCGCGGCGGGCGACCGGCCGCGAGCGCGGCCCCGAGGCCGTGGTCGAAGGCGTGCTCGATTTCGCCGCCGAACTGCGCTCCCTGGGCCTGGAGCGGTACGGCACCGAGCCGTCCGCCGCCGGGGTGGCGGTCCCCGGCATCGTCGACGACGAGCGGGGGGTCGCCGTCTTCTCCGCCAACCTCGGCTGGCGCGACGTCCCCTTCCGCGCGCTGCTGAGCGAACGCCTCGGCCGGGGCAGGGCCGCCGAACTGCCGCCGCTCCCCGTGGCGCTCGGACACGACGTGCGCACCGGCGGGCTCGCGGAGGGGCGCATCGGCGCGGGCGAGGGCGTGGACCGCTACCTCTTCGTGCCGCTGGGCACCGGCATCGCGGGAGCCATCGGCATCGGCACGACCGTCGAGCCGGGGGCGCACGGCAGCGCCGGGGAGATCGGGCACATCGTCGTACGCCCCGACGGGCCCCCGTGCGGCTGCGGGCAGCGCGGCTGCCTGGAGCGGCTCGCGTCGGCCTCGGCGGTCGGCGCGGCATGGGCCGAGGCCTGCGAAGACCCTCAGGCGACGGCGGCGGACGCCGCCAAGGCCGTCGCGTCGGGCGACCCGCGGGCGGCTCAGGTGTGGGCCGAGGCGATCGACGCGCTCGCCACCGGCCTGGTCACGGGCCTCACCCTGCTCGACCCGCGCACACTGATCATCGGCGGTGGCCTCGCCGAGGCGGGCGACACCCTCTTCGTTCCGCTCCGGGAGGCGGTCCGCGAGAAGGTCACCTTCCAGCCACTCCCGGCCATCGTGCCCGCGGCGCTCGGTGACGCCGCCGGCTGCCTGGGTGCGGGCCTCCTCGCCTGGGACCTACTGACCGCGGAGGTTGCGAGCCGATGAGCAAGCGAACGGTGCTGACCGGCGCCCGTGTGGTGCTGCCGGACGGGGTGCACGAGGACGGCACGGTGACCGTCGAGGGCCGCCACCTGGTGGACGCCGCGAGCCCCGGCGAGGCCGAGGAGACCGACCTGGGCGGCCACTGGGTCGTGCCCGGTTTCGTCGACATGCACGTCCACGGCGGCGGCGGCGCGTCCTTCTCGGCAGGCGACCACGAGGAGTCGCTGACCGTCATCGACACCCACCGCAGACACGGCACCACCACCATGGCCGCCTCCACCGTCACCGGCGACCTGGACGACCTGTCCCGGCAGGCCGGATCCCTCAGCGAGCTGGCCGAGCAGGGCGAGTTGGCCGGCATCCACTTCGAGGGGCCCTTCATCGCCTGCAACCGGCGCGGCGCCCACGAGGAGTCGCTGCTGCGCGACCCCGACCCCGGGGACGTGCGCAAGCTGCTGGACGCCGCCCGCGGCCACGCGGTGATGATGACGCTGGCTCCCGAGCGCCCGGGCGGCCTGGACTCGGTGCGGCTGCTGGCCGACAGCGGCGTCATCGCCGCCGTCGGGCACACCGACGGCAGCTACGAGTCCACCCGTGAGGCCATCGACGCGGGCGCGACGGTGGCCACCCACCTGTTCAACGCCATGCCGCCGCTCGGCCACCGCGCGCCCGGCCCGGTGACCGCGCTGCTGGAGGACCCCCGCGTCACCGTCGAACTGATCAACGACGGTATCCACCTGCACCCCGCCGCGCTCCAGTTGGCGTTCCGCGCCGCCGGCGCCGACCGGGTCGCCTTCATCACCGACGCCATGGGCGCGGCCGGCATGGGCGACGGCCGCTACCCGCTGGGCAACCTGGAGGTCGAGGTCCGGGAGGGCGTGGCCCGGCTGGTCGAGGGCGACTCGATCGCGGGCTCCACACTGACCCTGGACCGGGCCTTCCAGCGGGCGGTCACCGTCGACGGACTGCCCGTCGCCGACGCGGTCGCCGCGCTGTCCGCCAACCCGGCGCGGCTGCTGGGCGTGGCCGACCGTGTGGGCTCGCTGGAGCCGGGCAAGCTGGCCGACCTGGTGGTGCTCGACGAGCGGTTCGAGCTGACCGGCGTCATGCGTCACGGCACCTGGGTGGTGCCCCCACACACCCGCTGAGCTGGCACGGGGGGTCGCCGGGTGGCCGTTCCAATGGCATGATCGCTCGCGCGGTCGCTTCGGCCGCGGTGTCGTTTCGTCGTGGGTTTGGTGTCATGAGCCGTTGTCCGACGGGTGAGGGTGGTGCGAGCAGATGATCCTGACCGTCACGCTCAACGCCGCCCTCGACCTGACCTATCGCGTGCCCCACCTCGTCCCGCACGCCTCCCACCGCGTGCGGGAGGTCAGCGAGCGCCCCGGCGGCAAGGGCCTCAACGTCGCACGGGTGCTCGCCGCGCTCGGCTTCGAGACCGCCGTCACCGGCTTCGCCGGGGGCGAGACGGGCCGCGTGCTGCGCAGCCTCCTGGCAGCCGACGCCGCTCCCGGGCAGGAGAACGGCACCGCGCCGGTCACCGACGCGCTGGTGCCCGTCGCCGGACGCACCCGGCGCACCGTCGGCGTCGTCGACGAGGCGAGCGGGGACACCACCCAGCTCAACGAGCCGGGCCCGCACGTCACGCCCGAGGAGTGGGAGGACTTCCTCGCCGCCTACCGCGACCTGCTCGCCCGCGGGGTCCGCGCGATCGCGCTGTGCGGCAGCCTGCCGCCTGGCGTCCCCGTCGGCGCGTACGCGACGCTGGTACGCGAGGCCCGCACGGCGCGGATCCCCGTGCTGCTCGACACCAGCGGCGAACCGCTGCGCCGCGGGCTCGCGGCGCGTCCGGACATCGTCAAACCCAACGCGGAGGAGCTCGCCGGGATCACCGGCACGGCGGAGCCGCTGCGCGCGGCCCGCGCCGCCCAGCGGCGCGGCGCCCACGCGGTCGCTGCCTCGCTGGGCGCGGACGGCATGCTGCTGGTCACCCAGGACGGCGCCTGGAGCGCGGCGGTACCCGAGCGGCTGGCGGGCAACCCGACGGGAGCGGGTGACTCGGCGGTCGCCGGCCTCCTCTCGGGCCTCGCCGAGGGCCTCCCCTGGCCGGACCGGCTGGCCCGCGCGGTCGCCCTGTCCGCGGCGACGGTCCGCTCACCGGTGGCAGGCGAGTTCGACGAGCCGACGTACGCGACGATGCTGCCGTCGGTGCGGGTGCGCCGCTCCGAGACGCCGTGACCCGGTAGGGCGGGCACCGGGCAGGAGAGCCGGGTCGCCCGGCCCTCCTGTCCGCGGGGCCGACGGGTCAGCCCTGGTTCCAGCCCTTCTCCAGCCAGACCTGGTCGAGGTTGGCGTTGCATTTGTTGCCTTCCTCGCAAGAGATCTTGATGCTGTTCTGGCCCTTCTTGAGCTGGATGTTCGACCAGGTGTTCTGCCAGCCGTGCTCCCAGTCGCCCTCCTTCGCCCCGGAGAAGTTCTTCATCCGCAGCGGACGGCTCTCTGCCTTCCCGTTGATGGTCAGGGTGGCGTTCGCGTCCTTGCCGGGCACGCCGTAGCGGACGTGGAGGGTGTACTTGCCCGCAGCGGGGATGTCCTTGAGATCCCAGGTCGCCGAGGCGCCCGGCTGGTTCAGACCGCCCACGTAGGTGCCGCCGCGGCCCTTGGCGCCCTGCACGTCCTTGGCGGCCGTGGCACTGCCGTCGAGCGTGAGGCTGGCCGCGTCCTCCTTGGGCAGCGCCTTGGGCGAGGGCTTGTTCTCCTTCTCGCCGTCCCCGCCGTCGTCCTGCCCCTGCTGCGGATCGTCCGTCTGGGCGCTTCCCTGGTCCTTGGCCTGCGGATCGTCCGCGTCGTCCTCGTTGAAGACGATCGCGGCGCCGATCCCGATGACCACCGCGGCGACCACGGCTATCGCGCCCACCAGCAGACCCGTGCGGTTGCGCCTGCCGCGCCCCGGACCACCGGGAGCGCCCTGCTGCCGCGCCGCCGCCCGGCCGCCCGGCATCGTCTCGGGAGCCGCGTAGTGCGGGCTGGGCTGGTGGCCGGGCGGCGGGGGCTGCTGCGGATAGCCGTACCCGTACTGCTGCTGGGGAGCCGACTGCTGCTGCGGGTAGCCGTAGCCCGAACGCTGCTGCTGCGGGTAGCCGTAGCCGTACTGCCGCTCACCGACCGCACGGACCTGGTTGAAGGAGCGGCGGGGGACGCCGGGCTGCTGGCCGGACGCGGCGGGCTGCTGCGCGCCGCCCTCCTGCCGGTACAGATAGGCGAACGGGTCCTCGTCTCCCCCTTCCGACGGGGCACCCGTGCCGTGGTTCTCGGCGGTCATCCCTTCACTCCCTACTGCGTCAGGTATCCGGGCGAGCCTACCTCTCTTGGGCGAACCGGTTGGCATGGTCGTGGCCGATCGGCCCGGTGTGTGCTAGCCCGCCCTGCGCTGCCCTTTGGAGCGGGACCGCTTCTCCACATACATCCGCTGGTCAGCGGATTGCAGGACCTCTTCGGTCGTCATTCCGCAGCCCGCCCAGCCGATGCCGAAACTGGCACCTACCCGCACCGAACGGCCGTCCACCTGGATCGGGGGGATGATCGCGTTCCTCAGCCGGACGGCGAGATCCTGGGCCTCCGCGGGGCCGAGCCCGTCGGCCAGCACCACGAACTCGTCGCCGCCCAGCCGGGCGACCGTGTCGTCGTCCCGCACGGCGTCCGAGAGGCGGCGGGCGACCTCGATGAGCACGGCGTCGCCGCAGTGGTGCCCGTGCCGGTCGTTGATGGACTTGAAACCGTCCAGATCACAGAAGAGGACGGCGAGCCCCTTCTCGCCGGGCCCGTCGCCCTTCGGCGGCACCGTGTGCACGTGGTGGGGGTCCGGCGGGGCGGCACCCGGCCCGCTTCCTGCCCCGAATCCGCCGTCGGCCCCGAAACCGCTGCCGGCTCCGGATATCCCGTGCGGAGCACTCGGAGCGTTCAGGCCGCCCAGCCCGTCGCCCAGACCCTCCAGATCCCAGAAACCGTCGCCACTGACGTGACCGTGCTCGAAACCCGAGTCGGGCTCGTACCGGTACCCGTATCCGTTCCCGCCGCCGTACCCGTTCCCGTTGCCGTATCCGTCCGGGCGGCTTCCCGCCGGCACGGCCGTGGGGCCGTGGCCGTGCCACCCCGCCGTCCGCTCGGGCGACGCGCAGAGCCTGTTGCTGAGGCGGGCGCGCAACTCGGCGCCGTTGGGCAGGCCGGTCAGCGCGTCATGGCTGGCCCGGTGCGCGAGCTGGAGCTCGTGGCGCTTGCGCTCCTCGATGTCCTCGACGTGGGTGAGCAGGTAGCGGGGACCGTCCGCGGCATCGGCGACGACGGAGTTGCGCAGCGAGACCCACACGTACGAGCCGTCGCGCCGCGCCAACCGCAGCTCCGCTCTGCCGCCCTCGGCGAAGGTGTTCAGCAGCGTGCCGATGTCCTCGGGATGGACCAGATCGGAGAAGGAGTAGCGGCGCATCGCGGACGCCGGACGGCCCAGCAGCCGGCACAGCGCGTCGTTGATCCGCAGCAGCCGCCCGTGCTCGTCCCCGCCCATCTCCGCGACGGCCATGCCGCTCGGCGCGTACTCGAAGGCCTGCCGGAAGCTCTCCTCGCTGGAGCGCAGCGCCTGCTGCTCGCGCTCCAGCCGCACCAGGGCCCGCTGCATGTTCGAGCGCAACCGGGCGTTGCTGATGGCGATGGCGGCCTGCGAGGCGTACATCTGGAGCGCCTCGCAGCCCCACGCTCCGGGGCGGCGGCCGTTGCGCGGCTTGTCGACGGACAGGACGCCGAGCAGTTCCCCGTCGGAGGCGCGCAGCGGCGCGAAGAGCCGGTCCATGGGATGCCAGGCGTCGGGCGTCTCCCGCACGGAAGAGGGGGAGTGCCACTGCGGGACGTCGTCGTCATCCAGCACCCAGCCCTCGGTGTACGGAACGAACCGGAGCGCTCCCCACTGCTCGCCCATCGCCAGCCGGCGCTCCCAGGAGGCGCGTGGGCCGACACGGCCCGCCATCATCGCCTCCGCCGCCGGACTGCCCGCCACGGCGGCGACCACCAGGTCGCCCTCGGCCCGCACCAGGTTCACCGCGGCGATCTCGAAGCCGAGTCCCTCGACCACGCCGTCGGCAACCGTCTGGAGAGTCTCGGCAAGGCTACGGGCGGTGCTGAGCCGCGCCACGACGTGGTGCAACTGACGCAGACTGGCGAGGCGGACATAGGGCTCCGACTCGGTTTCCATAGCCCTCCCCCTGAGGCGTGTACGTCGACTCCACGTGCTCTTGGCGTCGCGTGTGCGCCTCGCTGACCGCGCTGTGTCTCCGCGCGCTCTTCGGTCGGTCTTTCCTCGCCCTTCAGCCACCCTTCCGCCGCTCTCCCGAAACTCTTCGGCTGAACTTCGGACGAGCTTCGGCCGGGCCTCGGTCGGGCCTCGGTCGAGTCCGTGGTCGCTCTACGGTGCGCACAGGCGTTCCTTGGCTGCCACGGCCACTGAATCACAGCGAGCTGTTCACCCGGTACACAGGGTCAACAATTAATGCCCTCTGTGACTCAAGTCACAACAGTAAGCAATTGGTTGACTGCGCAACGTACACCCGGCCAACTGCCCACCGACGCCGCGTACTCGTGCTCCCCGAGACGCCCGGACCCACCTGACCGCGTGCCCCGAGACGGCGGTCCTAGGCCCCGTCTGGTCCCCGAGCCCGATGCGGACCCGGAAAACCGCTGGTTAGCGTAGCCAGCGTGTCCCACGCAGTGCAGCAGCAAACGACCCACGTGCCCCAGCCCCACCCCATGCCCCATGCTGAGGGGGTGAGCGACGAGGAGTTCCGCGCGGCGATGGCACGCCTGGCGGCCGGAGTGGCCCTGATCACCGCGCACGACCCGGAAGAGGGGCCACGCGGCGAGGACGTCGGCATGACGGCCACCGCTTTCCTGTCCGTCTCCCTCGACCCACCCCTGGTACTGGTCAGCCTCCGCGAAGAGTCACGGATGGACGAGCTGCTCTCCCGACAGGACCACTGGGCGGTCTGTCTGCTCACCGACGCCCAGACCAAGACCGCCGGTCGCTTCGCAATGAAGGCGCGGCTCAGCGACCGGCTCCTCTTCCAGGAACTCCCGCACACCCGGGGCACCACCAGCGGCGCCCCCCTCGTCGACGGCGCACTCGCCGCCGTCGAATGCCGCACCGAACAACGGGTGACGGCCGGCGACCACACCCTCGTCATCGGCCGCGTCCTGGCCACCCGGCTCACCCACGGCGAGAGCGGGCCGCTGTTGTACTACAGCGGCCGGTACCGGTCCCTGGGCTGAGCCCCACCCGAGC
>NZ_JASKYT010000034.1:0-31390 GCF_041028275.1 Streptomyces sp. PU-14G | reverse complement strand
GCCGGGGAGAGTGGGCACAGCGCCTTTCGCGACGTCGGTCTCGTCAGCGGGGGCGGGGGCCTGTGCCGCGGCCGCGGGCGGACTCGACGGCAGCGGGGAAGACCCAGGATCGGGCATCCGTAACTCCTTCGCGACGGTGGTGATCGGCGTACGCGGCGGCAAGCGAGGAAGAGAGGGAGAGGAGTGAACATCGGGAAATCCGCTCAGATCCCCGAGAACCAGTTAACGACCGGCCCACCCGGCTCGTCCCACGAGCCCGGTGGAGTTACTCCGATGCAGTGATCTCGTCCCGCGCCGTGTTTATCCGGGTGCCGGGCAACGCATGGGCGACGCCCGCACGCTTGCGCGGTAGGCGCACGGTTGTCCGGCCCGACCGACTCGGCCCGGGCCCTGCTACCGCCCCCGCCGAGACGCGCGGACGGAGCCGGCCGCGTCTACTGTCGCGCGTCGCGCGTGCGGTCCGATGCCGGCCAGACGTAGGGAAGACCTTCGGGGACCTCGGGGAAGTGCGTGCGGTAAAAGGCGGGGGCTTTGGTGACCAGAGCGGACTGGTGGCTGCGGTGGAAGGCGGGGTCGCCCAGCCAGTTGGGCAGTTCGTCGGCTGCCGCCAGCTCGGCGTAACCGCGGGGCGGGTCAGCGGAGTCCCCACTCGCCGCGAAGTCCTGGAGCATGGTGCCCGCACAGGTGTCCGCCCGGCCGCTGCCGGTCCAGACGCGGCACATCTCAAGGCCGTACCGGACCAGGGCCTCCTCGTACCCGGTCCACATCCGTACGGCCGGATGGTTCCGCCAGCCGTAGCCCGGCACGGTCAGACCGCGCAGCACCTGAAGGGTCTCCACCCGCTGCTTACCCAGCCTGCGCGTGTCCAGCACGGCGGCGCTGGCGGCGAAGTCCGGGTAGGGAAGAAACGTCTGCATGCGTGCTACCCAGTCCTTCACGCTGGTAGGTGCCCCTTGGCCAAGGCGCACGGGTTGTCCGGGACCGAATGGGGCGACACGGGTTGTATCGACCCCCATCGGACGATAGCGGGCCGGGAGGCGAGGGACCCGGGCGGACACCCGCGCGCTTACTGATATCCACCAGACTCCGTTGGGACGACCGCTGCACGCACCCGACGCACGTCGCCTCAGTGACGGAGCGCTGCGGCGACGCGGCCCCTCGATACGGCTTGGAAGAGAGGCTCATCGCTCATCCAGGTACGGTGCGATGTGGTGCAGGCGGGTGTGGTAGTCGGGATGCGAGGACAGGAGCTTGCCCAAGATGCCCTGACTCCGGCCACGAGCCGGGGTTCCCGTCTCAACAACGGCCGTCTCGCCGCATCCGGACAGAGCGGAAGCCGTCACATGGCCGCTTTCGCGTTCCGCTGCCTGCATTATGTCCAGTACCTCGGCGAGAGGTGCACCGAAACCGGTCGTCACCGCGTGGTGATCCGCCCGCAGCTCTGCCCGACGCGCCACGGCAGCGAGCAGGTAGGGCGCGAGTGCCAGCGCCAGCACGACATACCAGTAGGACAGCGCGGCCACCACAACCGCGCTGCACACCACGAGGAACAGCACTACCGTCCAACAGCGCATGCGCCCGCGGCCAGTGACGGAGACGGCGAGGAACCGGAGCAGTCTCCGCACTGTGGCCCACGCAAGCCGACCCGGTAACGCGTACCATTGTCCCAGGAGCGAGGACCATGCGTGGCCACGGATGTGGTGGCCGAGTTCGTGAGCAAGAATCGCAGCCAGCTGCCCGTTGGACAGGCTCTCCAGCGAAAATCGGGTCACGCCGACGATGTGACCGGCCGCGGCGACGGCGTTGAGATGGTCACTGTCCTCGATCCAGAGCTCGTAGGCACGGCCCTCGATCCCTGCCCGAGCCGTTACCTCACGCCACACCCTCTTCACCCGCGCCCGTTCGGGCGCCGTGGGATGACGTAGGTGCAGCAGGTGACGGGCCACGGCTCTCTCGGTGGGCCGATGGAACGCCATGGCGCCGGAGCCGAGCCACAGGAGAACGCCCGGCCACCAGACGGGAAGAAGGACATGGGAGAGAGCCGCCACGATCACCACGCTGGCAAAGAGCGCCGGCAGATGCAGCAGCAGTTGACCCACCGCCGCGACGTCGATGGTGCGTTGCCGCTGGGTGAGGTGCACGCGGCCCCGTTGGCCGAACTCCCCGTGTGGCGGAAGTGGCCCGGCCCCGGATCCGGACCCGCTCTCCGGTTCGCAGAGCGGCTGACAGGCGGAGCGCCTGGCCGTGGTGTCAGGCGCCGTGTCCCGCCGGCTGTGTGGCGGCAGGGAGGCCACAGCGGTCTGGTCGATCGGGGGAGCGGTACTGGCCGGGCGGCCGGACGGGCCGGGGCCGGGGAAAGAAGTCATCGTGAGGCCTTCTGTGCTGGTGTACAACAGGATGAGGACGCCGTTGCGAGAAGTCGGTGAGGTGGGTTCAGCCAACGAGCTGCGCGAACGGAAAGAGGACTACCCCGGCGCAGTAGGCGCCCAGGCCGACACGGATCCACCCGTGTTTGGCCCTGACGATGCGGCTGTTCTGGGCCAGTGCCTCGCGCATCGCGTCGGCCGGGCGCGCCTCCGTAGCTGCGAGTGCCTCGGGTAACCGGCCGTCCTCGGTGGCCCGGCGGATGTCATCGAAGTACGTCAAGGGGCGCCCCGGCGACCACCGGCACGTCCCGTAACGGGGTAACACGGCGAAAAGCAGGCATCCCAGTGCTCCGGCCAGCGCAGCGAAGGCCGTCCACAGCAGCGCACTCCCCGGCCCGGAAAGCCGCGTCAGAGCCCCTCCGCGGGACGCGAGCAATCCGCCGAACAGACTCACCGTCATACTGATAGCTCCCAGGAGCACGGATGCCTTGCTGTCCGCGTGGGCCGTCTCGAACCGCAGTTCCGTGAGCAGACGGGAGCCCACGGCGGAAGGCTCGGACCCTTCCGTGCTCATCGCCCCTCCTCGACCCTGCCGGAGGGCGCCTCGTTTGCCGGTTCACGGAACCGCGCGGGATCTCCGACGGGATCGGACCAGGAGATGGCGTCCGGCCCGGTGGCCGTGGGAGAGTCACCGGGCAGCGTGTCGGCCAGGAATCCCTCCATGATCTCCACGGCCTGCTTGTTCAGCCCCGCACGTTGGTAGTCCTCCAGCTTCCCTTCCTTCAACACCTGCAAGGCGACGCTGGCCTGGTTGCGAATGAGGTCCATCTGGTCCTTGCGCAGGTTCTCCATCACCAGCCGGGAATCCTCCGGATTCTGTGCCAGGTGCAGGGCCCACATCGCCACTCCGCCGCGCTGGAGGTAGGACTCGTAGTGCCTGACCTTTTCCGCCTCCAGCTCCCGCACATCCTCCTGCTGGCGGCCCCGGAGCATGACCAGTTCGTGCTCACACCGCGCCTGCTCCGTGCTCTGCTCGGCCCGAAGCCGGTCCTCCCGCATCGCCAAGTCGTGCGACCAGCCCAGTTGTTCGTCGGCGTACCGGATGCGGCGGAGTTCCTGCTGATGTGCGATCGCTGCATCGTCCAGCCTGAGCCGTACAGCGTACGATGTGCGCAGTCCCGCATCCTCGCCCAGCTCGCCCGCCGCAGCGACAGCCCGGCACACAGCGCGTTCCGCATCGGCGCTCCGGTCAACGGAGAACGCGCGACTGACGGGGTACATCAGCTGTTCCAGACGGAGCCTCAGACAGGTGGGCACGTTCCGTTCCCCGCTGTGCACGAACTGCTCGGGACGGGACACCTGCCAGGTCATCTCCACGTGCGCGGTGAAATCGAAGGCGTCGTTGTCGCTGGGAAGCAGCAACGACGCGGTGCACGTGTGCACCCCCATGTCGACTTCGTACACTGCGGTGTACCGCTTCGCCGAGAACAGGGAGCGGGCTGGCCGGTGCGGCGGAAGGTAGACGTCGTAAGCCCCCTTGTCAGTGGTGAAGACCAACGCGTTGTCGATGCGGCTGTACTCTCTGCGGTGGTCGAAGCGGGACAGCTGGCGCACGGTCAGGACCGGATCGAATAGGTCGCTGTGCCGGTCCGCGCCCTGGTCCCAGTCGGGCCCGTGGCCAAGATTCACCATGCTCTTCTCTCCTTACTCGGTCGTGGTGCAACTACGTCGCGGCCCATGGGCGCAAAGGTGCAGTTCGGGGCGGTTCCAGCACGGTGATCAAGCGGCCGGCCACAGCAGGCGGCTCGCCACCGCACTTGCTGCGAAGCGACCCCAGCAGGTGTTCCAGACGCTTTCGGTCCTCGGCGGAACACACGAGCGCAGGCAGCAGCGTCATCAGCTCTTGCTCGGCCTGCGGATCGTCCTCCGCCTGATGGACCCAGCTCTCCAGGGCCTTCAGAGCGTCGTTGGTGTACCGCAGGTCACCCAGGACAGTGCGCCACAGCTGGATCAGCCGCTCGGCATCGGCCATACGGGAAGAGGATGCCTGTGCATACCAGTTGAGCAACAACCGGTTGTCGCCGCGCGTGCAGGCCAGGACGAACGCTTGCAGGGCGAGCCCTCTGCTGGACGGCCCGTCGTGGAGGAGTTCGAGCAGGCCCCGCAGAATCCGGCTGCGGACCGGAAGCGACTCGTCACTCAGTAGCAGCGCGACCGATTCCGCGATGTGCTGCGCCTCCTGCTCGTCGTCACTGGTACGCGCTGCATCGGCCAGGGCCTGGAACGCCTCGTCAGGCATCGTGGGGCCCATGAGGGCGTAGGCACGAATGGCTGTCCAGCGAAGCCGTGGTTCGTTCTCGTTGCCGCACCAGGAGCGCAGGATCTGCGGGACGTTCGGGGCGTCGACCGCGTGTGCCATGGCAAGGGCGTTGGCGGCGACGAGGCAGTCGCGGTAGAGCTTCGACCTCGCCCAGCCCTCGACGAGCAGCGCCATCGCCGACGGCAGGTCGGCCCGGGCCAGTACCGCCGCGGTCACCGCCGCGCGGGTGCGCACCAGCGGTCGTCCGTCGCGTGCCAGCCCGCGCAGCCATGTGAGCAGCGCCGGGCGCGCCGAGGGGTGGCTCATCCACACCTCCCGGAGGACCTCTCCGGAGGCTCTGGGCGCGAGGAAGTGGGCCTTGCGCTGGTCGACGGGGCCCCACTCGGTGTGTTCCTGCTCCCAGTACTCGCGGGCACGCGCCAGCCGCAAACGCGTCGTGATGGATGTGCCGAAGATGCCGACCCGAGGCTCCGACCGTCCGTCCTCGGTCTTCTGGAACTGCGCGTACAGGGTGTCGCTCAGCTCTGCGGTCAGGGCGTAGGCGGCCTCGTCGAACGCGGCCAGTGAGATGAGGAACGCCTTGTCCCGCAGCGGGGTCTCGTCGTCGGCGAACCATTGCCGGACCTGTTCCCGGACCAGGGCCGGGCCGACGTCCGCCAGATTCTCTCCGCTGATCGTGCCTTCCGCGTGTGCGGCGAGGGCCTTCGCGAATGCCGCCGCCTCCCGCAACTGGTGGTCCTCCCGTCCGAGGAATTCCCGGGCGATGGGAAGGGCCAGCAGCTCGGCCTCCCGAGGCGGGTCGAGTACCTGGGCGTGTAGGTGGGAGCGGAGCACAGCCTGAGCCGACGGCGGCTCCCATTCGACGGCGTCCACGCCCTGCAGGTTGGCGAACAGACCGACGGTGACGACCAGAAAGGCATCCTTCTCCCGCTCCCGGAGTGTGTCCCGGACGGCCCACAGATCGATGTCCCGCAGCGGGTTGTCCTTGCCTGTCACCAGGTCGCTGACGAGGTAGCCCCGGGAGTCGCCGCCGACCTCGTCCTTCAGCGCGGTAGGCCGGGTGTTGGGATCGATGGCCCGCACAGGCATGGCCCCCAGGGCTTGCAGCAACATCAGGGCAGCACTGCGACGCCCGGTGAAGGGCGCGCCGGACAGCACCAGAACCCGCTCATCGAGCAGTCGTTCGCGAAGCGGGGCGACACGTTCGTCGTATCCGGCGAACACCGCGCCCAGGTCCTGTAGCTCGGCAGAGGGAATCTGTCCGGAGGTGTGGGTGGCAGCGCCGAAGCGGTACTGGTACTCGATCTTGGTCCCGACCACGACGTCACCGGTGACACTGCCTCCGCTGACCCCGGTCTGGTCACCGCCGACCAGGCTGCCACCGACGGAGGCCGGCACGTGCTCATACAGCTCACGCCGGGCCGCCCACGCGTCCTGCGGGCGGTCCTCCTTCTCCTTGTCCTGCTCGTCGCTCTGCTCCGGCCCGCCGTTCGCCGCTTCGGGCTCGTCCTGTTTCCGATCCGCGGGCGTCTCTCCGGGTTGGTCGCTCATGGCTGCCCGTCCCCGCAGCCGCGCCGTGCGCTGCCAAGCACGACGTCGCCGGTGACGTGGCCTCCACTGACTCCGGTCTGGTTGCCGAAGACCTGGCTGCCGCCGAAGGAAAGATTCGCGCCGCTGTTGAAGGTGACGCCCGCCTCTCCCGACGGCACCGCAGAAACTCGACCGACTGCCTCGCTGTGCACCCCGGCCCCGCTGTTCTCGGCGGACGCGCACTCCGGTGCCGGGACATCAGCGCCGTGCGGGAGCGGGCCGTGCAGCCAGAGGTCAAGCCGCTCCTTCTTCACGTTCACCGCGACGCGATGGAACTCCTCCCGGCGCAGTCCGCGGTGTCCGTGGCTGACCACACCGTCGTAGACGGAGGTCGACACCCCCAGCACGCAATCCGTGTCCCGCTGCGCGAGTGCGTCGCGCAGCACATCCGCATCGATCAGCCGGCAGGACTGGTTGAGGTCCTTGCCGACAAGCCCGCCGACGGTGCCGAGCTTCAGATCGAAGGCCACCTCTCCGGCGGCCAGCACAGTGCGCAGTCTCATCTGCGCACTGCTGGAGGCCAGCCGGTTGTACTGGTGCAACGCGTCGGGAGCCACTGTCAGCAGCGCCCGGAGCAGTGCCGTCTTCGGAATGTCGGGGCTCACCAGGATGATCAGGCCGTCTCCGCGGTCCTCGCGGTACTGCAGGTTCCGCTCCACACCCGCTCCGGCGAGCGTGTCCTCCACCACGTCGTGCAGTTGTCGGCGCAGACAGGTCTGTGCCACATCGTCACGCCGGCTGAAGTCCTCGATGTCGAACAGCAGGATGGTCCGGTTGACGGGTTCTGACTGGGCCAGGGTCATGGGGGCCTCTCGGACGGTCGTTATCGGTCCGCAGCACTATCCCCCGAGGGTCTGACAGCGGAGAAGGAACACCTGCACACGGCGTCTGTAGCCGATGGCACACAACTCGCCCCTGTCGTCGGCTACTCGCGGCCCCCGATCCGGCGGAGTTGATCGGGACGGACGATGACCAGTCCCCTTCGGCTGGTCCTGACGATGTCTCGTGCCCTCAGCTCCTTCAGCAGCCTGGCCACCGCCTCGCGCGAGGCCCCGACCGCGCCCGCCAGTTCGTACTGGCTGAGCCCGGTGGTCAGGCGCACGCCCTCCGCGTCCTGCACCCCGTGGGTGCGCGAGAGATCGAGGAGCAGAAGCGCCAGTCGTGCCCGGACTCCGAGGGCACCCTGCTCCACGCGACGCCGATCGCTCGCCCGTGTCCTGTCCCCGACAAGGCTGAGCAACTGAAGGGCGGTGGCCGGGTAGTCGGCGAGGTGTCCCAGGAATCCATCGCGTTCGATCGCGACGGCCTCGACCTCCCCGAGGGCGGCCACCGTGGCCGACCGAGGGCGGCCGTTGACGGCGGACGCCTCGCCGACAACGTCACCCGGCCCTCGCAGTGCGAGCAGCGCTTCATAGCCGTTGGCCGCGGAGTGGACGACCTTTGTCCATCCTTCGAGGATGATCACCACGTGGGTGGAGGGTTCGTTCTGGTGCACCAGGACAGACCGCGGGCCGTACGTCATGGGCCGTCCTAGTTCCAGCAGGGCGATGCGCTCCTGGCGCTCCAATCGGGCCAGAAACGGGACTTGGTCGTCCAACCTGCCTGCGCGGGGCGGCGGCGCCGGGTCAGGGGCCGCAGAAACGTGCTGCGGTTTCGGAGTCCCGGCCACAGGGCCGCTCACGCCGTCTGTGCTCACCAGAAATCCCCCCAACGCCGGGCCGGCCCACGGCCCTTCAACGGAGCCTTCTCTGCACTGTCTTCCCAGCGTAGAGCGCAGCACCTCGAGCCTTCCCCCGGTTAGGGAGACCTCTGGCACCGGCCAGTCCGGTTGTCCCTGCGGGTGACCGCTCTCGTCACCTGACACCCGGCTCCCCGGCACAGCTCTGGCAGGCAGGAGGAGCAGGCGGTATTCGACTCGGCCGGGGAGGCTTGATGTCCTGCCGGAAAGCCGGGCGGACAATCAACGGGTTGTGATGTACAGCGATTACGCGTCTTTCCGGCGCCCGGCGCCATGCGCTGCCACACGGATCCTCGGGATGCATGTCGATGGGGTCTTCGCTGAGCGTGTCGCCGTGCCGCAGAGGATCTGGTTTCCGCTCCCGGACGCCGTGTCGCTGGAGACGCGTGCCCCGCTGGAATCCGCGGGCGTCCCGGCACACGCCGTGCAGCGAGCCGGATACTCCGTCGACTCCCTGCCCGAACTGCGCAAGGACGGGCTCAAGCGCGCGGTCACGGTCGGGAGGCTACTCAACCACACCAGCGGGATCGCCGACTACAAGCCCGCCCTCTTCCCCTCCCTGGACGAAAACTCGCCGGCCAGCATCGACAGGAGCAGGTTCCGGCAGTTCGACCCGCGCGCGCTAGCCCGGCTCGGCCTCGAGCAGCCCTCGACGGGTGAGCCCACGAAGGAGGCCGCCTACTCCCACACCAACTACGTGATCGCCGGGCTGCTGCTGGAGTCCGTCACCGGCACCGACGCCAGGTCGTACATCAACAAGCACGTCATCCGCGCCGCGAAGCTGCACGACACCACCTTCCCCGACTCCCCGGTCATCCGGGGCCCGCACTCGCGGATGTACAACTACTCGCAGTACAGCCTGATCGACCCGCCCAAGGACTACAGCGTCTACAACATGTCCTACTTCTGGACGGCCGGCGCGATCATCTCCACCATGGACGACGTCGACCGCTTCTACGGCGCGCTCCTGGGCGGCAAGCTGATCGGTCCGGCGGAGCTGCGCGAGATGCTGCGTACGGTGCCGATCGTGGACGAGAAGGGCGAGGTCTACGGCCGCTACGCGCTCAGCATCTACCCGATCCAGTTGTCGTGCGGCGCCTTCTGGGGCCACAACGGCAGTGCGTGGGGAGCGGGAACGACCGCGTACGCCACCGTGGGCGGCAAGCGGCAGACCGCCACCGAGTCCACCCAGCGCTTCACCCTCGAAGCGGCGGTCCTGGGCGCCCACTCCTCGGCTGGCCCGACGAGGAACCATGAGGCCGGCCCCGAGCAGCCCGAGGCGGCGTCAGCAGCGGATGCGCTGGCACGCGCCCCGTCGACGCAGTTGAGGCCGCCGTGGGGGAGGCTGGGGAGGCCGTCGTTGTGCGACGGCCTCCCCAGCCGCGGCCGTCGCGGGCATCCCTGGACGGTCGCCTCGTTCCGCGCCCGCGCTGAGGCGCGGGGCCCGGCGAGGACCGTGATCAGGGCGAGGGCGGCGTCGGGGCGCCAGCCGGGCGAGGCGGACCCCGCACGGGCCGGCAGCAGAACGCGACGGGGCCCACTCAACCGCCACCAGGCGAAGTGAAGCGCCACATCTCACGCTCAGATCCGCGCCGCGCACGCTCTCTTCCCGTTCCGAGCGTGCGGAATCATGCGGAGTACGGAGCTTTCGCAGCCACCACGGGCGGGCCCAGAGCGTCTCGCGGGTCACCCCAGAAAGCTCAGCCGCACCTTCCGCTCCGGATTGTCCCCGTTCGTGTCGACCAGGCAGATCGACTGCCAGGTGCCCAGCTCCAGTGAGCCGCCGAGGACGGGGAAGGTGGCATGGGGAGGGACGAGGGCGGGCAGGACGTGGTCGCGGCCGTGGCCCCGGCTCCCGTGCCGGTGGCGCCAGCGGTCGTCGGGCGGCAGCAGATCCCGCAGCGCGGCGAGCAGGTCGTCGTCGCTGCCCGCGCCGGTCTCCAGGACGGCGATGCCCGCGGTGGCGTGCGGGACGAAGACGTTGAGCAGCCCGTCGCGGCCATGTGCGGCCTCCGCGAGGAAGGCCTCGCAGTCGCGGGTGAGGTCGTGGACGGTCTCGGACGAGCCGGTGGCGACTCGCAGGACATGGGTGCGGAGTGCGTCGGTCATGCTCCCATTCTGGGGGGCCGGGGGCCGCCGGGTCGCGGGAACGTTCCGGCGCCGTGTGTGGTTGGGGCAGGCATGGAGACTGTGGAGGTCGTGGTCATCGGCGCCGGGCAGGCGGGTCTGTCCAGCGCCTACCACCTGCGGCGTACCGGACTGGCGCCCGGCGCGGAGTTCGTCGTTCTGGACCACTCGCCCGCGCCCGGCGGGGCGTGGCAGTTCCGGTGGCCGACCCTGACCTACGGCCGGGTCCACGGTATGCACGCACTGCCCGGGATGGAGCTGACCGGCGCCGATCCCGAGCGTCCTTCGGCAGAGGTGATCGGCGAGTACTTCCGCGCGTACGAACGCGTCTTCGACCTGCCGGTCCGGCGGCCCGTCGACGTGCGGGAGGTCCGGGAGGCCGGCCGCGACGGTCGCCTCCTGGTACGGACCTCGGAAGGTGACTGGGCGACACGGGCGGTGATCAACGCCACGGGGACCTGGGACCGCCCGTTCTGGCCGCGCGTGCAGGGGCAGGAGCTCTTCCGGGGGCACCAACTGCACACGGCCCAGTACCCGGGCCCCGGCGCGGACGCCTTCGTGGGCAGGAGAGTGGTGGTCGTCGGGGGCGGGACCTCAGCGGTACAGCACCTCATGGAGATCGCCGAGGTCGCGCGGGAGACCGTGTGGGTGACGCGACGGCCGCCGCTCTTTCGCACAGGCGAGTTCGGCCCGCAGGAGGGCCGCGCGGCCGTGGCGCTGGTGGAGGAACGGGTGCGCCAGGGGCTGCCTCCGCAGAGCGTGGTGTCGGTGACAGGACTGCCCATGACGGAGGAGCTGCGGCGCGCGAGGGAGCGCGGGGTTCTGGAGCGACGGCCGATGTTCTCCTCGGTGACCGCCGACGGGGTCCAGTGGGCCGACGGAAGCCGTGCACGCGCGGACACGATTCTGTGGGCGACCGGGTTCCGGCCCGCCATCGACCATCTGGCTCCGTTGCGGCTACGCGAGCCGGGCGGCGGCATCCGGCTGGAGGGCACGCGGACGGCTCGCGACCCCCGCGTCCACCTGGTCGGATACGGGCCGTCGGCCAGCACCATCGGCGCCAACCGTGCGGGGAGGGCCGCTGTGCGGGACGTACGGGAGCTGCTGGCGACGGCTGCCGACGCCCCAGCCCTCGACACCCCGGCCACCCGCGCGTCGGCGGCTCCGGCAGCCGCTTGAGCTGTCCGCCCACCGACGCGGACGGTGGTGCCCCGGCTCCTCTGGTGTCCCTCTCGCCTCACGCAGGGTGAACGGCTGGGCCGCGCGCGCCGTCCGTGGCCCGGATCTGGTGCGTGGCGGCGTACTGCTGCGACAGTAGGCCTGACGGTGATCATCCGTACGGTCTGCCGCAGCAGGGTGGCGGCCGGAGCGTCGCCGACGTGGACAGGCATGGAGCCGGCGGACAGGCATGGAGCCTGTGCGGCCCGGCACGAAGGCTGACAGGTGAGGACGGAAGGGAGGCGTCGTGCGCGTAGCGCTCTTCGTCACCTGCATCAACGACGCGCTCTATCCGCGCACGGGGCAGGCGGTGGTGACACTGCTGGAACGGCTCGGTGTGGAGGTGGACTTCCCCGACGCGCAGTCGTGCTGCGGGCAGCCGCAGTTCAACACCGGCTACCGGCACGCGACCGAACCGCTGGTGGAGCGCTACGCCGACGCCTTCGAGGGGTACGACCACATCGTCGTCCCGTCCGGGTCGTGCGCGGCGATGGTGCGGGACAACTATCCGCGCATCGGCGCGAAGGCCGCTGCGGAGGGGCGCGGCCGGGTGCTGTCCGCGGCGGCGGAGCGGGTGGTGCCCCGCACCTACGAGCTCACGGAGTTCCTGGTGGACGTGCTGGGCGTCACGGACGTGGGGGCGTATTACCCGCACACCGTCACCTATCACCCGACGTGCCACGGGCTGCGCATGCTGGGGCTCGGCGAGCGTCCCAGGCAACTGCTGGAACAAGTGGAGGGCCTCCAGCTGAGGGAGTTGGAGGGCGCGGAGGAGTGCTGTGGTTTCGGGGGGACGTTCGCTGTGAAGAACGCGGCCGTCTCCTCCGCGATGGGCGCCGACAAGGCACGCCACATCGAGGCGAGCGGCGCAGGGTCGGTCTGCACGGTGGACAACTCGTGTCTGATGCACATCGGCGGCGTCCTCTCCCGCTCAGGGTCGCGGGTGCGCCCCGTGCACCTGGCGGAGATTCTGGCGAGCACCCGGGAGGCACCGCTGTGAAGCCGGAGCGGACGACAGGAAAAGCTTCCGGGCCGGACGGAACCTCCGGCACGACGGGCGAGGAGACCCGCACTGCTGACGCGGGCGCCGACAGCCCCGGCGAAGTAAGCAAGGGACCCGCAGGGAACGTCGGCAAAGCGAGCAAGGGACGCGCAGGGAACGTCGGCGAGGCGAGCAGGGAGGCACGGTGAGCATCACCTATCTGGGCATGCCGCCCTTCCCTCAGGCGGCACAGGAGTCCACCGGGGACACGCGGCTGCGCCGCAACCTGCGGCACGCCACCCACACGATCCGGGACAAGCGAGCGGGCGCGGTGGCCGAACTGCCGGACTGGGCGGCGCTTCGCACGGCCGGTGCGCAGATCAAGGACCGCACGCTGCGTCATCTGGACACCTACCTGGAGCAACTGGAGGCCGCCGTCACCGCGGCCGGCGGCACCGTGCACTGGGCGGTGGACGCGGCGGAAGCCAACGAGATCGTCACCCGGCTCGTACGGGAGACCGGCGAGCGCGAGGTCGTCAAGGTCAAGTCGATGGCGACCCAGGAGATCGGTCTCAACGAGGCGCTGGAGGACGCCGGGATCGCGGCCTACGAGACCGACCTGGCGGAGCTGATCGTACAGCTCGGTGACGACCGGCCCTCGCACATCCTCGTCCCCGCCATCCATCGCAACCGCGGCGAGATCCGCGACATCTTCGCCGAGAAGATGGGCCGCTGGGGGCGGCCCGCGCCGGACGGGCTCAGCGACACACCGGCGGAGTTGGCAGAGGCCGCACGGCTGCATCTGCGGGAGAAGTTCCTGAACGCCAAGGTGGGCATCTCCGGGGCGAACTTCATGGTCGCGGAGAGCGGGACGCTCGTCGTGGTCGAGTCCGAGGGCAACGGCCGGATGTGCCTGACGCTTCCGGAGACGCTGATCTCGGTGGTCGGTATCGAGAAGGTCGTCCCCACATGGCAGGACCTGGAGGTCTTCCTCCAACTGCTGCCGCGTTCCTCGACGGCCGAGCGGATGAACCCCTACACCTCGACCTGGACGGGCAGCACCGACGGCGACGGCCCCCGCAGTTTCCACCTGGTCCTGCTGGACAACGGCCGTACCGACACGCTGGCCGACCAGGTGGGCCGGCAGACGCTGCGCTGCATCCGCTGCTCGGCATGTCTCAACGTCTGTCCCGTCTACGAACGTGCGGGCGGGCACGCCTACGGATCGCCCTACCCGGGGCCCATCGGGGCGATCCTCACCCCGCAGCTCGACAGCCTGGAAACCGGCCTGGACGCCTCCCTGCCGTACGCCTCGTCGCTCTGCGGTGCCTGCTACGAGGTGTGCCCTGTGGCCATCGACATCCCCGAGGTGCTGGTGCACCTGAGGGAGCGCGTCGTGCAGGGCGGGACGGTCACCGTCCGCGGGCAGCGCACGACTGTGCGGCCCGCCAAGGGGCACGCGGCCGAACGAGCCGCCATGCGGGCGGCCTCCTGGACCTTCGATCACCCGCGCGCCCTGCGCGCAGGGGAGCGCCTCGCCTCGCGGGCCCGCCGGCTGGTGCCGAACAGGCTGCCGGGGCCGGGCAGCGCCTGGACGGACACCAGGGACACGCCCCGGGTACCGCCCGAGTCCTTCCGCGACTGGTGGCGGCGCACACGCACGCCTCCGGGGGCCGCGGGGAACGACCAGCAGGAGAGCGTCCGCCCGGAGGGACGGCAGAAGGCCCCCGGCGGACAGGACCGACAGGAGGGGTCCGATGAGCAGCCGTGAGACCGTGCTGGGCCGGGTACGGCGCGCCCTGGCCGACGTGCCTCGCGGGGAGCGGCCCGACCAGGCGCCGGTCGGCCGCGACTATCTGCGGGTGCACGGGGAGCGCAGCACGCGGGAGACCGTCCGGCTACTGACCGAGCATCTGGTCGACTACCGGGCCCGAGTGCACCACTGTTCCCCCGCCGAACTGCCCCAGACGGTCGCCGAGCTGCTGGCACGAGTGGGTTCGCGCAGCGTGGTGACGCCCGCCGGGGTACCGGAAGCGTGGCTGCCGCAGGACGTCGAGAATCTCCCCGACTCGGCGGAGTTGACTCCGCACGATCTGGACGCGGTCGGCAGTGTGGTGACCGGATGCGCGGTCGCCGTGGCCGAGACGGGCACGCTGGTGCTGGACGCCTCGCCGGATCAGGGGCGGCGGAGCATCACGCTCGTGCCGGACCATCACATCTGCGTGGTGCGGGTGCCCGATCAGGTCGTCGGTTCGGTTCCGCAGGCGCTGGAGCGGCTGGATCCCGCCCGCCCGCAGACGTGGATCTCCGGGCCCTCGGCCACCAGCGACATCGAGCTGAACCGTGTGGAGGGCGTGCACGGCCCGCGCACCCTCGATGTCGTACTCGTCGGCGAGGGCGTCCCGATGACCTGATCGCCGAGCACCCCCGACTTTCCTGGCTCGGTGCGACGCCCTGGCTCGGTGCGACGCCAGGGGAAGATGTTCTTCAAGTTACTTACCGGAACCGGTGGTTCGGGACGCGCGTGCGTGCAAAAGTCGACGCGATCATCTTCCCCCAGTGCTTCCCCCAAGGAGACACGCGCACGTGAGCCACTCCCCTGTCACCTCCTCCCACTCCGTCACGCCGACCGGTCCCATGGAACCCGGCTTCAGACCCGACAGACCGGTGAGCAGACCACTTCTGATGGTCGTCGTGCTTTCCGCCGCTGCGCTGTCGGCCCTCTCCGGCATCCTGAGCGCGTCGATGGTGTACCTGGGGGGCAAGGACCTCGCCGACGAGAACGTCCGCAACGCCGTCGACAGCGACCCTTCCGCCGTCGGTCTCCCGGCGGACACCCAGTCCGCCGATCTGAAGCGGATGTCCGGGACGGCCTGGGACGACGTCGTCACCCACTGGCAGGACACCATGTCGGCACGCGCGGCGTTCGCCGTCGCGCTGGCCCTCCTGGTGCTGCTGTGTGCGGTGCTGGCCCGCAAGGCTTCCTTGTGGTCCCGTGTGACCCTCAGCGTCGCGGCGCTGCTCGCGGGTGCCTTCCCGCACCTTCTGGTACTGCGGGACGCCCCGCCGACAGGGCTCTACGCGACCAGTCTCGCAGCCCCCGTGCTGGCCGTGGTCACCGTGGTGCTGTGCTGGCTGCCGCCGGTGGGCCGGTACGCCAGGGCCCGCAGCCGCTCCTGACCTCTCCACCAGGTGCGGGATGCGCAGCCCGGCACGGGAGTCCCCGCCCGGTCCGGGATGCGCTGTCCGGCGCGGGATGCGCTGTCCGCACAGCCGGTACGCCGCCGGCGTAACTCCCTGGGCGAGGCCTGCGCGAGGGCATACGGTTCCCGCCATGGAAACCGTGCGCGTGCGGCCGTCCCTGCATCTGATTCCGTTCCCCGTCGGCCAGGCGTATCTGTGGCGTGACGGGGAAGAGCTCACTCTCATCGACACCGGCCCGCCCGGTGCCGCGGACGAGGTGGAGGACGCCATCCGGCGCGGCGGCACCGGTCACGGGGCGCTGCGCCGGATCGTGCTGACCCATTGCCACCCCGACCACGCGGGATCCGCGGCCGAACTCGCCGAGCGGCACGGCGCCGAGGTGATCGCGCACGCCGCGGACGCACCCGTCATCCGCGGTGAGGTGCCGGCTCCGCCGCCCGACCTGGCGACCGCCCCGGAGTGGGAACGCGCCGCCTTCGACCAGGTGCACGCGCCCTTCGGCATCACCTCCCGTGCCCCTGCCGTCCCGCCGGCCCCGCCCTCCCGAGTCGACCGGGAGGTGACCGAGGGGGACGTGCTCGCTTTCGGCGGGGGCGCCAGGGTGCTGTGCGTGCCCGGGCACACGCGCGGCAGTATCGCCCTCCTGCTGCCCGTGGAACGTGTGCTGTTCACCGGTGACGCGGTGGCCAGGGTCGAGGCCGGACCGGTGCCGGGGGTCTTCAACCAGGACAGGGCGCGCACCGTTGCGTCCTTCCTCCGCCTGTGCGACCTGGGCGTCGGGGCGGTGGAGACCGTCTGCTTCGGACACGGCGCGCCGCTGGCGCGCGCCGGCGGTGAGACACTCGAGCAGGCTGCTGCAGCATACAGCTAGTCTGGTCGCCCGCACGGCAGCCGGAACCGAGCCCTCCGGGTGCCGCATCCGTCCGCCTGAGCTCATCGGAGGCCCGCCATGAACCAGCCCGCGCCCCGCCAGGTCGCCTCGATCGACGGGGTCGGTGTCCGCCGCGTGGCCTCTGACCAGGTCATCCTCGACGGGATCGACTGGTCGGTGCGAGCCGGTGAGCACTGGGCGCTCCTGGGAGCCAACGGGGCGGGCAAGACGACGTTGCTCAAACTGATCGGCGCCGTCATGCACCCCACCTCCGGCACGGTGGAGGTGCTGGGCAACCGCCTCGGCCGGGTGGACGTACGGGAGCTGCGCGCCCACATCGGACACGTGTCCACCTCCCAGAGCGTCCCCCAGGACGCGACAGCGCATACCGTCGTGCTGACCGGCGCGACGGGCACCGTGCAGCCGCTGTGGCGCAAGTACGACGACGAGACCCGCCAACTGGCCCACGACCTGCTGTCCGAGCTGGGGTGCAAGGAACTCGCGGACCGGCCCTTCGGAGTGTGCTCCGGCGGGCAGCGGGCTCGCATCCTGATCGCCAGGGCGCTGATGCCCGCGCCGTCCCTGCTGCTGCTGGACGAACCGTTCAACGCCCTGGACCTGCCCTCCCGCGAGGACCTGATCGACGCGCTGCGCCGACTGGCCGCGGACCGTCCGGCTCTGGCGACGGTCACGGTCACCCACCACCTGGAGGAGCTGCCGCCCACCACCAGTCACGCGCTGCTGCTGCGCGAGGGCCGTGTCGGCGCGTGCGGCCCGGTCGGCGACGTGCTGACGGGAGAGCTGATGACCCGGTGCTTCGGCCGCCCCATCGACGTCACGCACCAGGACGGCCGGTGGCTGGCCCGCTCGGGCCACCGGAGCTGACCGCCCGGCCGTCTCGGGGTCGGGCGGGTTCCGCTTCGGGCAGCTGCGGCACGTGCGGCCAGGTCGGTCCTAGGACCTGAGGCAGACCGCGTTCGGTCCCGCGCCCGTTCCGGCACGGCGTGGCCCGCCGTAGCGTCCCGGCATGGATCCCACAGCGACGCACACCGGACGCGGCGACCCCACAGGAACGCTGGACGAGGCCCTCGAACGACTCCACTCCACCGGCCCCGAGTTCGAGGGCTGGCTCACCAACCACGCCCCCATGGCGGTCGAAGCTCTGGTGCGGCACGGACAGACGGGCCTCGTGCACCGCTGGCTCGACGGTTACGCGGACAGGCTGGAGGATCTGCCGGGGAGTCGCGCACCCGTCACGGACACCAACTGGCGTGCCGCTCTAGGCGACCCCTCGCGCCTTACGGACTGGACACGCTTTTTCACCCACAAGATGGAAGAGCGGCCCTGGCGCGACGTCCTCGCCCTCTGGTGGCCGCTGCTGCTGCCCGGCATCTCCGGAGGCGCCACCCACCCGGTGATCCGGACGGGTCACGCGGTGCGCGCCCTCCTCACCGAGGGCGGCGACACCTCACCGCGCCGTGCGGAGCTCGCCCACGCGCTCGGCTACTGGGCAGCACGGCACAGCACTCTGGCAGAGATCGAGATGCTCCCCGGACGGGCTTCCGCGGACGAGGGTTATGACGCCGTACCGCTGATCGCCGACCAGAGCGGCGGCATCGGTGAACGGCTCGCCCGGATCTCGGCCCTCCCCCACCGCCCGCACCACACGACGGAGGCCGGAAACCGGCTGGGGCCGGAAGGCGGGAGCACCGGACTGGAAAGCGGAGGCACCGGCCCGGAAGGCGGGAGCACCGACCCGGACGGGACCAGCACCGGCCCCGAGCGTGCCCGCGCAGACCTGGAGGAGATCGTCCGCGCCGCCACCCACCGGTACGCCACCCACGCGCACGGCTCGCCCGTCATGCTGGTGCACGCGGCGACAGCCCCCAACGCCGTACTGCGCGTCCTGCCCGCGCTGCCCCGCGAGCTGTGGGCCGCCAGCGTCGATGCCGCCTGGGCGGCGAGCGCGGCCGTCACCGCCATCTACGGGCCCTCGCAGGGCATGCCCGCCCCCACCGGCGGCGGGCTCACCCCACAGGAGGCGTTCGCCGGGGCAGCCGCCCACGGGGACGAGCACGCCATCAAGTTCGCGGACACCGCCCTCGATGTCGCCGCGAGGGAGAACGGCGAAGATCCCCTCGCGGTGGCGGCCGTGCTGCGGACGACCCAACTGATCGAACCCGCCCGCTGACGACGGCGCCCCACCGTTTACTCGGCCCGCAAAGGAGCGGCGGCGCGTCGCCTTCGACGAGTGAGCGGTCTGGGTGGGGCCGGGGAGGTCGGTGCCGCGCCGTGTCAGCCGATCCGTGTGGCGAAGGCCGCGTACGCCGCCTCGTCGAACAGCACGAACCTGACCTCCTCGACCGCAGTGTCCGCCGCGCGCACCGCCTCCACGGCGATGCGCGCGGCGTCTGCCACCGGCCAGCCATAGGCACCGGTGGAGATGGCCGGGAACGCGACCGTCTGTGCGCCGAGTTCGTCCGCGACGCGCAGAGACTCCAGGAAGCAGGAGGAGAGCAGCGCGGGATCGCTGCCGGGGCCCCGGTGCACAGGACCGACCGTGTGGATGACCCAGCGGGCCGCGAGCCGTCCCGCCGTCGTGGCGACGGCCTGCCCGGTGGGAAGCCCGCGCCCGTAGTGTCCCGCGCGCAGTCGCCGGCACTCGTCGAGAATGGCGGGACCGCCCTTGCGGTGGATCGCGCCGTCCACGCCTCCCCCGCCCATCAGCGAGGAGTTCGCCGCGTTGACGACGGCGTCGACGTCCTGCTCGGTGATGTCGCCCCTCACCAGGGTGATGTTCGTCGGCATGTGCCCCATCCTGGCGCGTCGGGCGACTGCGCGCCCACCAGTTGTCCGCTGCGCGCCCCCTGGTGGGCATGCGCGCGTTCGTATTAGCTTGCCCCACCGCTTCTTGGCTCGCTCACCGCTTCGCTGCACCCTTCTCGCTGGAAGGACGGTTCCTTATGGCCCGTACTCCCTCTCGCCGTTCCCTGATGGCCGGCGGCACGGCCGCCGCCCTCGCCGCCCCGCTGCTGGGGCACACGGCCGTCGCGGCCCCTCCGGACCGGTCGGCGGAAGGACACGGTGGGCCACGGGTGACGCCGGGCGCCGACGTGGCGGCGGCCGACGGGTGGCGCGTACTGCGGGGACGCAAGGTGGGTGTCGTCAGCAACCCGACGGGAGTGCTGAGGGACGCCCGGCACGTGGTCGACTCGATGGCCGAGCGGGACGAGCTGGACATCGTCGGCGTCTTCGGCCCCGAACACGGCTTCCGGGGCAGCGCACAGGCGGGAGAGTCGGAGCCGGAGTTCAAAGACCCCCGCACCGGTCTGACGGTGTACGACGCGTACGGCGCAGACGCGGCGAAGATGGCGACTCTCTTCCGCAAGGCCGGCGTCGACACGGTCGTCTTCGACATCCAGGACGTAGGGGTGCGTTTCTACACCTACATCTGGACGATGTACCACGCGATGGTCGCCGCGCGGGACACCGACGCGGCCTTCGTCGTCCTGGACCGGCCGAACCCGATCGGACGCAGAGCCGACGGACCGCTGCTGACACCCGAGTACGCCTCCGGCGTCGGCCTCAAGCCGATCATCCAGCAGCACGGCATGACAGTGGGCGAGCTGGCGCGCTACTTCAACGGCGAACTGCTGCCCAGCGAGGGCGACGGCGGCCGGGTCGAACTGGAGGTCGTCGAGGTGCGCGGCTGGTCTCCACGGACAACGGCGCAGCACACGGGGCTGCCCTGGGTGCCGCCGTCCCCTAACATGCCGACGCCCGATACCGCCACCGCCTACGCGGGCACCGGCTACTTCGAGGGAACGAACCTGTCCGAGGGGCGAGGCACCACCCAGCCGTTCCAGTTCATCGGGGCGCCCTATCTGGACTATCACTACAGCGACCGCCTCAACGCCCTGCGGCTGCCGGGCGTGCGTTTCCGTGAGGGCTATTTCGTGCCGACCTTCAGCAAGCACGAGGGCACGACCTGCGCCGGTGTCCAGCTCCTGGTGACCGACCCGGCACGGTACGAGGCGGTGCCGACCGCCGTGGCCATGCTGCGGGAGGCCATGCGGTACGACGGCTTCGCCTGGCGCAAGGACCCCGACCCGAAGCGTCCATACTGGATCGACAAGCTGTCGGGCTCTCCCCGGCTGCGGGAGATGCTCGACGCGGGCGCGTCCCTGGAAGAGGTCACCGGTGCCTGGCGCCGGGAGGTCCGCGACTTCGAGCGGACCAGGCGGCGCTACCTGCTCTACCGCTGAGGCGTCGCACGGGCCGGCCGCCCACTACTGCCCACGAGCGGTCGTTCCGTGGTGGCGAGGCGGCCGATCCCTGATGGCGAAGGAGTGCGACAACCTTCCCTTCCGGTGCCCGTGGGTGACGGCCAACGGAGGTGACCGGCCGTAGGCTCGCCTCATGGCCGCACGCTTCAAGGATCTCGCGCTGGACGCCATCGACCACCAGACGCTGGCCGACTGGTGGTGCCAGGCCCTGGGCTACGCCCGCCGCGATCCGCCGGCCGGGAGCGCGGAACGTCCCCGCGAGTGGCCTGTTCCCCTGTACGACCCGACGGGCACGGGACCGCTCATCTGGATCAACCCGGTGAGCGGTCCTACAGAGGGCAAGAACCGGATGCACCTGGACGTGTACGGGCACACGGAGGAGTTGCTGGCACTCGGCGCCACCTTGGTGCGCAGGCGGGACGAGGAGATCGGGTGGGACGTCCTCAGTGACCCCGAGGGCAACGAGTTCTGCGTGTTCGTACCGCCGAAGCCGAAGCCGCCGATGTCCCGCCGCTGACCGGGCCGCGCGGGAGCCGCGCCGCCGACCGGCATGGGCCGGCCTCCCTCGCCGACCCACCGGACCGACGCGCGGCCTGCGGGCCGTCCAGGCGCCCCCGGGGCGCTGTCAGCCCACCACCACGTCGGCCGGCTCGCGGTCGCCCGGCGTCCCGTCCGCACCGGGGGTCTCCCCGTCACGGCGCACCAGGGCGGCGTACTTGCCGTCCGCCGCGAGGAGCTGCTCATGGGTGCCCCGCTCCACGATCCTTCCGCCGTCCAGGACAACGATCTGGTCGGCGTCGCGGATGGTGGAGAGGCGGTGCGCGATGGTCAGGGTGGTGCGCCCCGCCGACAGCGCGTCGATGGCCTCCTGCACGGCGCGTTCGGTGCGGGTGTCGAGCGCGCTGGTTGCCTCGTCGAGGATCAGCACGGGCGGGTCCCTGAGGATGGTGCGCGCGAGCGCGAGGCGCTGTTTCTCGCCGCCGGAGAAGCGGTAGCCGCGCTCACCGACGAGGGTGTCGTAGCCGTCCGGAAGGGCGGCGATCTGCTCGTGGATCTGTGCGGCCCTGGCAGCGGCGCGCAGCTCCTCGTCGGAGGCCGCCGGTTTGGCGAAGCGCAGGTTCTCGGCGACCGTGGCGTGGAAAAGGTACGTCTCCTGGGACACCACGCCCACGGCCTCGGAGAGCGTGGCGAAGCCGAGGTCGCGGACGTCCACGCCGTCGAGGGTGACGCGGCCCGCGCTCACGTCGTAGAGCCGGGGCACCAGGTAGCTGAGGGTGCTCTTGCCCGACCCGGTGGCTCCCACGATGGCGAGGCTGCTGCCCGGAGGGACGGTCAGATCGACGCCGTGCAGAGTGCGATCCCGCGCGCTGACGGTGCTGCCGGTCCCGCCCGTACCGCCCGTACTGTCAGCGCTTCCGGGTGTGTCGGGTCCGCGGGAGCCGCCGTCGTAGGAGCGGGAATCGTCGTCGTAGGAGAAGTCGACACTCTCGAAGCGCACTTCGCCCCGCACCGAGGGGAGAACGACAGGGTGCTCCGGCTCGGTGATGGTGACGGGCAGATCGAGGTACTCGAAGATGCGCTGGAAGAGCGCCAGCGAGGTCTGCATCTCCACGCCGGTGGTCAGCAGGGACACGGTCGGCCGCAGCAGGCCCTGCTGGAGAGTGACGAAGGCGACGAGGGTGCCGATGGAGAATGCCGGGCCACCGAAGTGGGTGAGCATGCCGGCCGTCCAGTAGAGCAGGGCGGGGATGGCGGCCATGACGATACCGATGGTCGCCATGCGCCAGCGCCCTGCCATGTTGGAGCGCACCTCCAGATCGACCAGCCTCTCGGATTCACCTGCGAAGCCGCGGGTGAGCGAGTCGGACCTGCCCATGGTGCGTCCGAGCAGGATCCCGCTGACCGACAGGGACTCGGTGACCAGCGCGGAGAGCACGGCCATCTGCTTCTGCCTGTCGGTGGCGATGCGCTTGCGTTCCCGCCCCACGCGCCGGCTCACCCACACGAAGAAGGGCAGCAGCGCGAGGGAGGCGAGGGTCAGCCGCCAGTCGAGAGCGAGCATGGCGACGATGGTGGCGACCACGCTGGTGAGGTTGGAGACGAGTGAGGTCGCGGTCGAGGTGACCGTCGCCTGCATGCCACCGATGTCGTTGGCGATGCGGGACTGGACCTCACCCGTTCGTGTGCGCGTGAAGAAGGCGAGCGGCATCCGCTGGAGCTTCGCGTAGACCCCCGTGCGCAGATCGTGCATGACGCGCTGGCCCACCGTGGTGCTGATCAGCGTCTGGAGCACACCGAAGACGCTGGTCATGACGGCGGTGAGGATCATGCCGAGGGCCAGGAGCGAGAGCAGACCGGTGCGCTGCCGGGGGATGGCGACGTCCAGGATCTCGCGCAGCAGGAACGGGGACGCCACGGAGACCAGCGAGGAGGCGGCCACCAGGAGGCCGACCAGGGCAAGTCGGCCGCGGTAGGGACGGAACAGGCGCAGGATGCGGCGCACCTGCGCGGGCTGCTCGGGCGTCGACGGGTCCTTCGGTTCCGGCGTCCAGCCGGGTGCTGCAGGGCGCAAGGGGCTCCTCGGGGTCGGTGGCGCGGGGGCGCGGCGAGAGCTCCGCACCCGTGTGCCGTTCGCCTTCAGGACTCCGGAGCATAGTTCATGGTTACCTATACTCACAATGAACATCATCCTGATACCTTGCGGTCATGCCCCCGCACTCCGCCGACGAACACGCATCCGACCTGGCTGACCAGCTCCTGCGCCTGACCAAGCGGATCAACCACGCCCACCGGCAGAACTTCGCCCCGGTCGGCGTCACACCCGCGCAGGCCCGGATGCTGCGCACGGTCTCGCACAGCCCCCAGCCGCCCCGGATGGCGGACCTCGCCGAGCGGCTGGGCGTGGTGCCCCGGCAGGTGACGAGCCTCATCGACGCACTGGAGGCGCGCGGGCTGGTGCGCCGCTCCCCCGACGCCGCCAACCGCCGGGTCACCCGGATCGAGCTCACACCGGGCGGCTCCCGAGCCCTGGAGGAACTGAGGCAGGCCCGTCGGGCCACCGCGCAAGAGCTGCTGGCCCCGCTGACCCCCGCACAGCGCGACGAGCTCAGCCGCCTGCTGGCGCTGCTGGACGGGCGGGGCCACGGGCCGGCGTAGGCGCTCGGGCCTGCGTAGGCGCTGGATGGACGAGCGTTGTCCGGCCGGTACGACCCCCACGGCCGGTGTCGGAGGGCCGCTTTAGCATGAGACGCACATTCCAGCCCTGCCCCCCCGCCCGAGCCACCTCGTCCCCTCGCGCGTCCAGGAGATGCCATGCCGCTGCTCGAACCGAAGCCTGGAGCACTGCGCCCGCGTACCGGCGCCGGACACTCTCCCGCCGCCGACCGGGTGCCGCAGGACCGGGCGAACGGCACCCCGCAGCCGCTCCGGAGCGACCTGGAGGGGCTGCTGGGCAGCGAGAAGGTGCTCTCGAAGGTCTCCGACCTGGTGCGCTACGCCTCCGACGCGAGCCCGTACCGCTTCATTCCCCAGGTGGTGGTGCTCGCCGAGAACGCGACCGACGTGGCCGCGGTGCTCTCCTACGCGCGCGAGCACGGCCGCGACGTCGTCTTCCGCGCCGCGGGGACGTCGCTGAACGGGCAGGCGCAGGGCGAGGACATCCTCATCGACGTGCGCCGCCACTGGGCCGGCGTCGAGGTGCTGGCGGAGGGCAGGCAGGCACGGATCAAGCCCGGCACCACCGTCTTCCGGACGAACGCCGCGCTGGCCCCGCACGGACGGCTGCTGGGCCCCGACCCGGCCAGCGCCATCGCCTGCACCGTCGGTGGTGTGGTCGCCAACAACGCCTCCGGCATGACGGCGGGCACCACGCGCAACTCCTACCGCACCGTCGCCTCGCTCACCTGCGTGCTGCCGAACGGCACCGTCGTGGACACGGCCGATCCGGCGGCCGACGAGAAACTGGCGCGGGACGAGCCCGGGCTGTGCGAGGGCCTGATGGCACTCAAGGAGGAGATCGAGGCAGACGCACGACTCGTCGCCCGCATCCGTGCCAAGTACGAGCTGAAGAACACCAACGGCTACCGACTGGACGCCTTCCTGGACGGGGCCACGCCGGTCGAGATCCTGCGCGGGCTGATGGTCGGCTCCCAGGGCACGCTCGGTTTTCTCGCCGAGTTCGTCTTCGACACCCTGCCACTGCACCGGCGCACCTCGACGGGGCTCTTCTTCTTCCCCTCGCTGTCGGCCGCGGCTGCCGCGGTGCCCCGCTTCAACGAGGCAGGGGCGATGTCGGTGGAACTGATGGACGGCAACACCCTGCGGGCCTCGGTGAGCGTCTCGGGAGTGCCGCAGGACTGGGCGGACCTGCCCAAGGAGACAACGGCCCTGCTGGTCGAGTTCCGCTCCCCCGACGACGCCGTACGCGAGGAGCGTGAGCAGGCGGCACGCGCCGTGCTGGCCGGTCTTGACCTGGTGGCTCCGGTTCCCTCGGTCACCAACGAGCTGACGCGCGATGCGGGGACGATCGCCTCGTACTGGAAGGCGCGCAAGGCGTTCGTCACAGCCGTGGGAGGCTCCCGCCCCTCGGGCACCACTCTGATCACCGAGGACTTCGCGGTGCCACCCTCCCGGCTGGCCGAAGCCTGCGAGGCGCTGCTGGAGCTCCAGGAGCGCCACGGCTTCGACGCCGCCGTCGCCGGGCACGCGGCGCACGGAAACCTGCACTTCTTGCTGGCCTTCGACGCGGCGAGCCCCGAGGACGTGGCCCGCTATGCCGCGTTCATGGACGACTTCTGCCGGATGACCGTCGAGCGCTTCGACGGCTCCCTCAAAGCCGAGCACGCCACGGGCCGCAACATCGCCCCCTTCCTGGAGCTGGAGTGGGGAGCGGAGGCCACCGAGCTGATGTGGCGTGTCAAGCGGCTCCTGGACCCGGCCGGGGTGCTGGCACCCGGCGTCCTGTTGGACCGTGATCCGCAGGCGCACCTGAGGGGCCTGAAATCCATCCCCAGCGTGGAGGCCATCGCCGACCCGTGCATCGAGTGCGGTTTTTGCGAACCGACCTGCCCGAGCGAGGATCTGACCACCACCCCGCGTCAGCGCATCGTGCTCCGGCGCGAGATGCTGCGGCAGCGCCCCGGCTCCCTGGTGGGCGAGAATCTGCTCGCCAGCTACGGATACGACGCCGTGGACACCTGCGCGGGCGACTCCACCTGCAAACTCGACTGCCCGGTCGGTATCGACACGGGCGCGATGATGAAGTCCTTCCGGCACGCACGGCACTCTCCCCGTGAAGAGCGCACCGCCGCGCGCACGGCACGGCACTTCGCCCGCGTGGAACGCTCGGCCCGGCTGGCCGTCGCAGCCGCCAACCAGCTGCGCAAGCGCCTACGCGGACGGGACGGCACGCTGGGCGACCGGATGCTGGGCGCGGTGACCGGCGCGGCACGCAAGGCGGTGCGCCCGGACCTGGTGCCCGAGTGGCTGCCCGAGATTCCGGCTCCTGCCGCCGGCCGTCTTCCCGCGACCAGCAGGCAACGCGCCTCCGCGGTGTACTACCCGGCCTGTGTGAACCGCATCTTCGGCGACCCGGACGGCTATCAGGGAGCGTCGCTCCCGGAGGCCATGGTGGCCGTCTCGGCCCGCGCGGGACGTCCGGTGTGGATACCGGAGGACGTGACGGGGACCTGCTGCGCCACGATCTGGCACTCCAAGGGCTACGAGGCGGGCAACACGCTGATGGCCAACCGCATGGTGGAGGCCGCCTGGCGGTGGACGGACGGCGGCGACCTCCCGCTCGTCGTGGACGCCTCCTCATGCACCCTGGGCATCGCGGAGGAGGTCGTGCCCTACCTCACCCCGGCCAACCGCAAACTCCACGAACGGCTGACGATCGTCGATTCCCTGGTCTGGGCCGCCCAGGAGCTGCTTCCGCGGCTCACCGTCGAGAGCCGCGTCGCCTCGGCGGTCGTCCATCCCACCTGCTCCATGCGGCACCTGGGGGACGAGGCGGAACTGCGCCAGGTGGCGGAGGCATGCGCTCACGAGGTCGTGGTGCCGTTGGACGCCGGGTGCTGTGCCTTCGCGGGCGACCGCGGGCTGCTGCACGAGGAGCTGACCGCCTCCGCGACGGCCCGCGAGGCCGCGGAGGTGGAACAGCGCTCGTACGACGCGTACCTGTCGGCGAACAGGACCTGCGAGATCGGTATGGACCACGCCACGGGCGACCGTGGGTACCACTCGGTGATCCAGGAACTGGAGCGCGCCACCAGACCGCGGTGACGGCGGCGGAGGCAAGGGTGGGGCGGGCCGCTTGTGCGGGCCCGCCCCGCGAGTCACTCCGTCGCGTCCACGTGCAGTGCGACGGCGCTGCGGGCCGGCAGCGTCACCTGTGCGGTGCCGTCGGAGCCGACCCGCACCTTTTGTTCGCAGCCACTCTGTGCGGAGGCCACGTTGCAGTAGGTACCGGCAGGCAGTGAGGTCGTGAAAGCCCTGCTGACCTCGCTGTCACTGTTGTTGAGCGCGACGAAGCCCTTGTCACCGCGGCTGAAGGCGAGGGCCTGGCCCTCGGACCACCAGTCGGTGAGCTCCGCTGTGCCGACCGCGTTGTGGAAGCCGACCATGCCCGTGATCTCCGGCTTGGCATGGTTGCCGGTCCAGCCGGTCCCGCCGCTGGGCGGCCCGGCGTCGGCGTCACTGAACTCGTAGCCCGAGTAGACGTTCGGAGATCCGTACGGGTGGGCGAGCAGGAAGACATTGGCGAGCGTGTGGGCCGCGCCGTCCTTGTAGGTCAGCGTGGAGCCGTTGCGCTCGGTGTCCCAGTTGTCGACGAACGTGCGTGCGGAGCCGCTGTCCAGCAGGGAGTCGCCGAGAGTCCGGAGCGAGCCGAGGTCCCCGCCCTGGAACGCCCCCTTGAGCGCGCGGCCGTAGCGGAACTCGTCGACGTCCCCCACTTCGGTGTACTCCTCCGGCTGCACCGCCTCGCCGTCGCCATGTATCACCTCACTGACCCAGAAACCGGGGTCCTCGGTCATCTTCGCCTTGATGGCGGCCACGTCAGCCGCCGCCATGTGCTTGGCCGCGTCGATCCGGAACCCGGCCACCCCCAGCGACCTCAGGTCGTCGAGGTAGCCGGCGATGGCGCCGCGCACCTTGTCGGTGCCGGTGTCGAGGTCGGCGAGACCCACCAGTTCGCAATTCTGCACGTCGTCACGGTTGGTGTAGTCCGTGATGTCGCGACGGCAGGCGTGGAAGTCGGCGTCCTCGTAGGTGCCCTGATAGCCGTACTTGGAGTACGGGGTGCCGCCGGTTCCGGTGCCCGAGCCGGAGGTCATGTGGTTGATGACGGCGTCCGCGATCACCTTGACACCCGCCGACTCGCACGCCTTCACCATGTTCGCGAAGTCGTCTCGACTCCCCAGCCTGCCCGCGATCTTGTAGCTGACCGGCTGGTATGACGTCCACCAGGCGTCCCCTTGAATGTGTTCACTGGCGGGCGACACCTCGACGTAGCCGTAACCGGCGGGGCCGAGCGTGTCAGTGCACTCCTGGGCGACGGAGGCGAAGGGGCGCTCGAACAGCGTGGCGGTGACGGTCTTCCCGCCGGGAGGGAGGGCCTGCGCGGCGGCTGCGGAGGTGGTGCCCGCCTGAGCGTGCCAGGGCCCCGTCGCGAGCAGGCCACCGACTGCCAGTACTCCTGCCGTGCTCGCGCTGAGCAGACGTTTTCTCATGATGCGGCTCCTTCGGTGTGCGGGCACGGGGGTGCCCGGAAGGCAGCCAGGCGCCAGGGCCGCCGTGGGGGGAGGTGGACACGCTGGTTCGAGCGAGCCATGTGTCCACGAGGCTGACCGGGAGCCTGCCGCCAGGACGTGAGCACGTCAAGAGTTCTCGCAAACTTTTTCTGCTCCTTGCAGCAAGGCATTGCGAGCCGAGAGGCGGTCCGCGCGCGCGGAAGTCCATCCACGAACGACGAGAGTCCAAGTCCGCGCTCTTGCGCACCACTGGTCTCAACCAGCAGGGTCCATAGCCGAGTTCACCCACCCGGACGACATGCGAAGACTGCGGGAGACCCGATGAGTGACGACCAAGGATTCAGCCGCCGCTCCGTACTGCGGACCGCCTCAGCCGCCGGAGCAGGGCTGGGCGTCGGGGCGCTGGGCACCCCCGCGGCCGAGGCCGCGGCGCCCGGTACCGCTGCGACCGCCGCAGCCGCGCAGGGCGAGGCCGCGGCACCGCCCCGGCGGGGCCGCACCATGATCGGCGTACCGTTCGAGGAGCGCCGCACCGTCCGGATCGGCATCATCGGCCTGGGGCAGCGCGGCGGCAGCATGATCGACCTCTTCCTGGCCCTGGAAGGCGTACGGGTGGTCGCGCTGTGCGATCCGGTGCGGGAGAAGGCCGAACGCGCCGCCAAGAAGGTCACCGACGCCGGCCAGCCGGCGCCCGCCCTCTATGCCAAGGGCGACCACGACTTCCAGAAGCTGTGCAGACGCGGCGACGTGGACTTCGTCTACGTCGCCACCCCGTGGGACTGGCACTTCGAGATGGCCAAGGCCGCTATGAAGGGCGGCAAGCACGTCGGGGTGGAGTGTCCGATCGCCTTGGAGCTCAAGGAGCTCTGGGAGCTGGTCGACCTCTCGGAGAAGACCCGCAAGCACTGCATGCAACTGGAGAACTGCGCCTACGGGCAGAACGAGATGCGAGTCCTGCGCATGGCGCACGAAGGGCTCTTCGGTGACCTGCTGCACGGCGCGGGCGCCTACCTCCACGATCTGCGCGGCCTGATGTTCGACCCCGATTACTACGAGGGCCCCTGGCGTCGCAAGTGGCACACCCGGCTCAAGGGTGACCTCTACCCGAACCACGGCTTCGGGCCGGTCGCCAACTACATGGACGTCAACCGTGGCGACCTGGCACTCCGCATCAGCACCTTCGGATCTCCCTCCCTCGGCCTGGCCGCCTACCGCAAGGAACACGCGCCGCAGGGCGACGAGAGCTGGAAGGAGACCTACGTCAAGAGCGACATGGCGATCAGCCTCATCCAGACCGCCAAGGGGCGGGTCATCCGCCTGGAACAGGACGTCTCCAACCCGCACCCCTACTCCCGGCTCAACATTCTCGGGGGCACCAAGGGCGTCTTCGAGGACTATCCGCCCCGCATCTACCTCGAGCCGGACATGTCCGGAGACGAGTGGGGCGACTTCGACGGGTACAAGGAACACGACCACTGGCTGTGGAAGGAACACGCCAATCCCCCCGGCGGGCATGGCGGCATGGACTACATCATGCTGTTCCGCCTGGTGCAGTGCATGCGGCTCGGACTGGTACCCGACTTCGACGTCTACGACGCGGCCACCTGGACCGCCCCCGTCCCGCTCAGCCACGCCTCGATCAAGGCCAAGGGCCTGCCGCAGGAGATCCCGGACTTCACCCGTGGCCTCTGGAAGAAGGAACGGCCGGGCGTCGACTCCGAGAAGCCCGAGGAGTGAGGCGAGGAGCGACGGAGAGGAAGCTCACCGTCTGAGAAGAGGCGGGCGCCCGAACCCACTTCGGTACGTACGGGCGCCCGGACCCACTTCGTACGTCCGGACGTACGAGCGGCCGGACGTCCGCCGCGACCGGGCCCCCGGCGCCCGGAGGCCCGCTCAGCTCTTGAGCGAAGCCTTGTCCCCCATGACGACCACAGGGTGCTTCTTCGGATCCAACGTCCGCAACAGCGTCTCCATGCCGGACTTCGAGATGCTCACGCAGCCCGACGTGCCGCTGCCGTGGTCCATGTGCAACCAGATACTGCCCCCCTTGGCCTGACCCTGCGGCCGGGTCGGGTCGAGGGGGGAGGTGCCCTTGACTCGGTTGTAGTCGATGGCGATCACGTGGTCGAAGTCGTGCCGGGTCTTCTTCGGCCAGTACGAGGGCGGGGTGAACGCCGACGTGTGGGCGTACGGCAGCCTGGCGTCGGGTTCGGGCAGCACCCCGCCGGCGTCGGAGAGCGAGAAGACGCCGACCGGGCTGCGCTTGTCGCCCTGGTGGTGGTCGCTCGTCCAGCCCTTCTTGCCGTTGTGCGCCTGCCAGCTGTGCTCCTCGTGCCACGCCTTGCCGTGCCGGGTGTAGAGGCGGACCGTCGCGTCCGCCGAGTCCTTGCCCCTGCCCTCGACGGCCACCACCTGGGTGCTGTCGTCGGGGATCTTCGCCTGGAGCCGGTCACCCACACGAGGGATTTCCGTGGGGTTCTTCGCCAGTTCGGCCTTCGGGGACGCCTCGGAGTCCTTCGCGGCCTTCGTGCTGCCGGAACCCCGGCCTCCGCCGTCGTCGGAACCGCAGCCCGCGAGGAGCACCGCCAACGCCGTGCCACCCGCTGCCGCCACCAGAGCGGCCCTGGCCTTGGCGCGCGCTCTCGCCCTGGCAGCCGGCACCTCCTTGGCACGGCCCGTGGTGGCCCCGCGCGCCGCTGCCCCGCCGCTTGTCCGTCCTGCCCCACGTATGCGCATGCCCTCCATCCTCGCATTGGCCGGAACCCTTCCGCCGCCGGGGAAAACCCGTTGCCATCGCGCGAGTGACCGGATGAGATCAGCGAACACGTCCACCGCCGCACGGCCCGCACGGGTGCGTCCCGTATGCGCTGGCCGCATGCGCTCCGCACGCCTGCCCGCCGGCCGACCACGGCCCCTCCTGGCCCGACTCCCCCCGGG
>NZ_JASKYT010000339.1:0-8151 GCF_041028275.1 Streptomyces sp. PU-14G | reverse complement strand
GACAGGAGGCGCCCAGGTGAACGGGTGGCACACCCACCCCGCGACGGGACCACCCGGGCCCCTTCCGGCCCCGCCAGGACCCGGGCAGGCCCCACACGGGGCATCAACGGCGCACGGACGTACGAGCGCGCGTCCGTACGACCACACGGACGTACGGCCACACGGCCACGGACGTACGGCCACACGGCCACGGGCACACGTGCGCGCCGCGACGGTGCGGCGACGACCCGACGTCGTCCCGGGACGACCCGGGGACGCCCCGGGGGACGACCCGAAGACGACCCGGGGACAACCCCCGCGACAAAACTCCCATACCTGCGGGGACTTCGGGCAAGCGCGGCGCTCCCGTTGTCACCGGGCCGTGGCACAATCCGTCAGAGACAAACCATGAAACGAGGCGGTGAGTTCTCCATGTTCCTGGCGGCTGAAAAGGGCGATATCACCACCATCATCGGCGGGATCGCGCCCGACTGGGGACCGTTCGGCTCCCTGGGCCACGAAGCACGCGTGATGATCGAGGTCATCATGGCCGTGGCGATCCTGCTCTGCCTGGGCATCGCCATCTGGGGCGCGGCCAAGCAGCGCATCGGCGCGACGGCACTGCGCGACACCTTCAGCGCCGAGCAAGGCAAAGGCCTGATCGTCGCCGGGCTGACCGGCGTGTTCATCATCGGCTCGCTCGGCACTCTCTTCACCATCGTCTACGGCATGGCCGTCTAGCGGCGGTCCGACGGGGGCCCGACGGCGCCTGGTGATGACGGCGGCCCTGGCTACCTGACCGACACGCGACACCGTCCCCGCCCGTACCCAGGAGCCCCATGGACATCGTGAACCCCGCCCTCGACGACTACCTGCTGGCGCACTGCACACCCGCCGACGACCTCCTGCGCGACCTGGTCGAGGAGACCCACGCGCTGGTGCCCGGCACGACGATGCAGATCACCCACGACGAGGGCGAGTTCCTCACGATGCTCGTCCAGCTCACCCGGGCCACGACCGCCGTGGAGGTCGGCGTCTTCACCGGCTACTCCTCGCTCTGCATCGCACGCGGACTGCCCGAGGACGGACGCCTGATCGCCTGCGACGTCTCCGAGGAGTGGACGGCCGTCGCCCGGCGCTACTGGCAGCGCGCCGGCCTCACCGACCGCATCGACCTGCGCCTCGCCCCCGCCGCCGAGACCCTACGCGCGCTGCCGCAAGAGCCTGGCGTGGACTTCGCGTTCATCGACGCCGACAAAACGGGCTACCCGACGTACTACGAAGAACTGGTGCCGCGCCTCCGGCCCGGCGGCCTGCTCGTACTCGACAACGTACTGCGCACGGGCCGTGTGGTGGACCCGGCCGCACAGGACGAGGCGGACGTCGCCATCCGCCGGATCAACGACACGATCACCGCCGACGCCCGCATGCAGTCCGTCATGCTGCCGCTGCGGGACGGCGTGACGCTCGCGCGCAAACGCGGGTAGCAGCCCGGCCCCGGTCGCCGGTGGCGCGGTGAGCTCATCCACCCCGTCGACCGAGCGCCGGTGACGCGGCGAAGGACGTCGGTGCGCCGACGGTGGCGGGCGGCCCACCGAGCCCGCCGCGCAGCCGCCGAGCGCCGGCTGTCTTCCTCTGTCCCCCCCCCCACGGCCCCACTTGCGGCTCCGGGCTCCCTGCCGTACGCCACTGGACCGCCGTCACTTGCACAACGGACGGCGCCGCCCGAAACGCCTCCCTCTCCGGACACGCTAATGGCCACCACGTCCGCCCTCGCCCCCGCGCTGGCACCCCTCCGCTTCGTCCTGTGACGCGGCACCGTGCGTCCACAGGAAACCGCCACCGAGCGCTACGAAGTCGGCCACCTGTCATGGCGACAGCGTGCCGGCCGGAACCGGCACGCTCATGGGTACGGACACTCATCTCCTCCTCCCCCTGCGCGCGCCGGTGAGCACACGGGGGCGCACCGGGCACCCCCGGGCCCCCCGCGAGCCCTCCCTCCGGCAGACGTTCACCCGCTTCACGCCACCCACCCCGCCCGCGAGCGCGTAGACAGCCCGCGAGCGGCAAGAACGCACACGGCGCACCGGCGAGGCGTTCGACATGCTGCCGAACACCTGGCTTGCACACGGCACATGCGCGGTGTGACCCCGCTACCGTCATGTGAGGGGACAATGCAGTGACGGCAGTTGAGTGACAGAGGTCGAGGGGGCCAGCCCGGCATGAACATCGGTGGCGGCGACGAGTACGACGGGCGTACTCGCACGAGCGACTACGCGCCCGGCGCGAGCGAGGGCAGCCGGACGACGACGCGGACGCGCCTGCCGGGCAACGAGGCAGGCGGCACCGGCAGTCGACCGCCCACCCGGCCCGGCCGCAGCCTGATCACCGTCGTCGCGGTGGTCGTCCTCCTCATCGCCGCGATCGCCTTCGCCAATCGCGGCGGCGGAGGCGGCGAAGGTGGCGCCCCCGCCGACGACTCCCGGGGCAGGGACTCCCGAGCCCAGCCCACCGCCCCCACCGGTGAAAAACCCGTGAAGAACTCCTCCGACGCCACCATCCCCTCCGGCTTCGCCCACACCGAGCAGGGGGCGCAGAGCGCCGCGGCGAACTACGCTGTCGCGCTGGTGTCCGCGGACATGATGAAGAAGTCGGAGCGCCGGGAGATCATCGACCAGATCTATGCGCCTGGGCAGGTCGACGCGACGCTGCGCAAGATGGACAAAGCGTACTCACCGAAGTTTCTGTCCAAGATTGGCCTCGACAAGGACGGCAATCCTGCCGAAGGCGTCGAGTTCGTCTCCCGCACGGTTCCTGTCGGGACGAAGGTCCGCAAGTACAACGACGACTCAGCGAGGCTGGACGTGTGGTGCACTGGCGTTTTCGGTAATGCCGGAAAGAAATCCACCAATCCGGTCAGAAACGACTGGTTCACACTGAGTCTTGCCCTCGAATGGACCGACGGTGACTGGCGCGTTCAGGACTTCTCACAGAAGGAAGGTCCCGCCCCCGTGAACGGTGACAACCGGGCCGCCGGCGCGAAGGAGATCTCTGACGCCGTGAACAAGTTCGGAGGCTTCACGTATGCGCGCTAACTCTGGTCGCCGCCTTCTCACCGTGGGGTCAGCCCTCGTAGGGCTCCAGGTTGCCGCGGTCCTCGTGGGCGCCCAGGCCTGGGGAGAGCCCAAGGAAGACTGCGACACCGTCGTCGGTCCGTTCCAGGAAGACTGCGATTCGGGGTCAGGGGGCGATCCCTCTTCAACTCCCCCCAGCGACCCCACCGACCCCCTCTCCTCGCTGGCGAAAGGGTGTGCCGAAGCCGCCAGTTGGACGGTGGAGAAGTTGGCGAAGCTCGTGGATTCGACCACGAAGGTCGATTTCACGAATGCGGAGTTCCTGCGGCAGTACGCCGTGGTGTTCGCGGCGTCGACCATTCTGACGCTGACGTTGTGGCTGCTGGCGGTGGCGAAGCGGGCGGTGCGGGGAGTGCCGTTCACGGAGGCGTTGACGGAGGCGGTCGGCTTCTTGTGGCTGACGGTGCTGGCGTCGGCGTTCACGCCGCTGATCCTCTATACCGTGGTGTCGGCGACGGATTCGGTGACGGACATCGTCGCGGCCGGCACGGACAAGGAGACGGACAAGTTCTTCGGCACGTTCTCGGAAGCCTTGAAGAAGGGTGATGAGATCGGCGGTGGTCCGATCATGCTGATCGTGGTGTCGTTGGTGTCTGTGCTGGCGGCCGGGGTGCTGTATCTGGAGCTGGTGGTGCGTGCCGCGCTGCTGTATGTCGGCGCGCTGCTGGGCACCGCCGTCTACGCGGGGCTGGTCGACAAGAATCTGTGGGGGCACGTGCGCCGCTGGGCGGGCATCATGATCGCTGTGATTCTTGTGAAGCCCGTCATCGTGATCGTGCTGGGTCTCGCGGGTGCGCTGGCGGGCGGGGAGGGCCCCGATTCGGTTTCGGCGGTGGTGTCCGGACTGGCGATCATCCTGTTGGCGATCTTCGCGAGCGCGATGATCTACCGGTTCGTGCCGGGGTTCGGCGACGACATCGCCAGTCACCGCAACGCGGTCCGTACGTCGTCGCGTGGAGCGGCTGCTGTCGTGTCGTCGCCGGCGGCGTTGGTGCGTCAGGGCATCACGACGCACGGTGGCCGCGGCGGCCAGGGCGCGGCCACCGCGAACGCGGCCGGTTCGGGTTCGGGTGGTGGTCAGGGTTCGGGCCAGGCCGTCACGGGCGGGGTCGCCGCGCACAGCGCCCGCGGCGGTGGCGGTGGCGGCGGTGGCGCCGACGAGGCGCCGCCGCCCCGGCAGGCCTCTCCCGCGTCCGCTCCAGGGACGAGCGCCACTCCGCATTCGGCGCGTCCGCCTCGTCAGTCTTCGGCGGGTTCCGGAGGTTCGGCGGGCCGCTCGAACCCGTCCCGGCCTCGCCCTTCGGGAGGTGAGCGCGGGTGACGACGTCCTCGCACACGGCGGGTTCGGGTCTGTCGACCCAGCGCCGTACGTACATGATCGGCAAGGCGCGGCCGAACGCGATCGTCGGCAAGAACCGTGACACGGGCGAGATCGCTCTGATCGTGGTCGGCGCGTTCTTCGGGATGATGAGTGGTCTGCTGATTCCCGTGCTGTCTCTTCGTATCCCCGCGCTTGTCGGTTTCCCGGCGTTGGCGCTGGCTGCGGTCTATGTGCCGTACAGGGGCCGTACGTTCTACAGGTGGTTCGAGATCAACCGTTCCTACAAGCGGCTGTTGCGCCGCGGTACGACTTACCGTTCGAGTGCGGCCGAGGCGGGCACGTCGCTCGACGGCCGTGAGGTGGAGATCGGCCCGCCGCCTGGCGTGGGCCGTATCGCGTGGATGTCGGCGCCGTTCGGGCCTGACGAGATCGCCGTTCTGCTGCACGCGGACCGGCGTACGGTGACGGCGGCCATCGAGATCGAGGGCCCGGGCGTCGGGTTGCGGGACAGCGAGGACCAGGAGGCGCTGGTCGACCGTTTCGGCACACTGTTGAAGCATGTGGCGAACGGGGACGGCTATGTCACACGGCTGCAGATGCTGGCTCGTACGCTGCCCGCCGATCCGGACGCACACGCCAAGGACGTGGCCCAGCGGGGCGACGAGCGCGCCGCTGGGTGGCTGCGCACGTCCTACGACCAGTTGCAGTCGATGGTCTCCACCTCGAGTGAGCAGCATCGCGCGTACCTGGTGGCGTGTATGCAGTACGGCCGGGAGCTGGCCATCGAGGGGGACACGATCGCGAAGGCGGCGCGGCGCACGGCCGGTCGCAAACTGTCCCGTGACGAGGGGCTGGCCATAGTGATGGCCCGCGAGCTGACGGACATCTGCGCCCGGCTGGCGGAGGCGGACATCAGGGTGCGGCAGCCCCTGGGCCAGGCCCGGCTCGCTTCGCTCGTGCATTCGATGTACGACCCCGACCACCCCATCGACCACATCCAGGCGATGTCCAAGCGCAACGCGTGGCCGGCCGAACTGGACGCGGTCGAGCCGACGTTTCTCCAGGCCAAGACGCGTGAGTCGACGACGCGTGCCCCGTGGTGCCATGCCACCGCGTGGGTCAAGGAGTGGCCGATGACGCCGGTCGGGGTCAACTTCCTCGCTCCGCTGCTCGTCCACACCCCGGACGTCATCCGCACGGTCGCCGTGGTGATGGATCTGGAACCGACCGAGCTGGCCATCGAGCGGATGCTGACGGAGAAGACGAACGACGAGGCGGAGGCCAGCCGCTCGGCGAAGATGAACCGCACCGTCGACCCGCGCGACCTCGCCGCGCACGGCCGCGTCGACCAGCGGGGTGAGGATCTGGCCTCGGGTGCCGCCGGCGTCAACATCGTCGGCTACCTCACCGTCTCCTCCCGGTCCCCTGAGGCGCTGGCCCGCGACAAGCGCACGATCCGCGCGTCGGCGGGCAAGAGCTACCTGAAGCTGGAGTGGTGCGACCGCGAGCACCACCGCGCCTTCGTCAACACGCTCCCGTTCGCCACCGGAATACGGCGCTGAGGCGCGGAAGGAGCCCCGTATGAGACCTGTCTGCTCTGTCTGTCTCGGCACCGTACCGCCGCCGCCCCACCCCCGCCGCACCGCCGCTCCAGGCCGGAGGTAGCCAGCATGGCCGCGCTCGATCCCCTGTCCGCGATCACCGAAGCCTTCACCAGCTTCCTGTTCGGCAAGACGGAGACGACCCGCCTGCCCGTCCGTACGTCCACGGGGCAGGCGCAGGCCGTCTACCTGCCGACCGCCGCGCCCGGCCTCGGCGACTCCGGCGTCATCATCGGCCGCGAGGTCTACAGCGGAAAGGGCTACATCTACGACCCCTTCCAGCTCTACGGCCAGCAGCTGCCCGCCCCGCACTGGCTGGTGCTGGGCGAGTCCGGCAACGGCAAGTCGGCGCTGGAGAAGACGTACGTGCTGCGCCAGCTGCGGTTCCGCGACCGGCAGGTGGTGGTGCTGGACGCGCAGGGCGAGGACGGCGTCGGCGAGTGGAACCTGATCGCGGAGGAGATGGGCATCACCCCGATCCGTCTCGATCCGACGGCGGCACTCGACCAGGGCATCCGCCTCAACCCGCTGGATCCGGCCATCACCTCCACGGGGCAGTTGGCGCTGCTGCGCACGATCATCGAGGTCGCGCTGGGCCACGGCCTGGACGAGCGCTCCGGCTTCGCCCTCAAGGTGGCACACGCCTACGTCAACGCCACGACGTCCGACCGGCAGCCGCTGCTGACGGACATCGTCGAGCAGCTGCGGCATCCGAAGCCGGAGTCGGCCGAGGCGATGAACGTGGCGCTGGACGACGTCCGCGACTGGGGGCTGGACGTCGCCCTCGTCCTCGACCGGCTGGTCGACGGTGACCTGCGCGGCATGTTCGACGGTCCGACGACGGTCGGTATCGACCTGGACGCGCCGCTGATCGTCTTCGACCTCTCCCACATCGACCGCAACTCCATCGCCATGCCCATCCTGATGGCGATCGTCGGTGTCTGGCTGGAGCACACCTGGATCCGGCCCGACCGGCGTAAGCGGATCTTCCTGGTCGAAGAGGCCTGGCACATCATCAACAGCCCCTTCGTCGCCCAGCTTTTCCAGCGGCTGCTCAAGTTCGGGCGCCGGCTGGGGCTGTCGTTCGTCGCCGTCGTCCACCACCTCTCCGACGTCGTCGACGGTGCGGCGGCGCGGGAGGCCGCCGCGATCCTCAAGATGGCCTCGACCCGGACGATCTACGCCCAGAAAGCGGACGAGGCACGGGCCACCGGCAAGGTGCTGGGGCTGCCGCGCTGGGCGGTGGAGATCATCCCGACGCTGTCGCCCGGTATCGCCGTGTGGGACGTCAACGGGAACGTGCAGGTCGTCAAACACCTGGTCACCGAGGCGGAGCGGCCACTCGTCTTCACCGACCGCGCCATGACGGAGAGCTCCGCCGAGCGGGACTCCGCCTTCGAGGCAGCCCTGGACACCGACCTGGAAGCGGAGAGCGAGGCCCGGGCGTTGGCGATGGAGCGCTCCTCGTCCGGCCGTTCGTCGGGCTCGACGGTGGCGTGAACCCCCGGTCGGCAGGCCGGGAGACCGCCGCGTACACCCGTCGTGCCTACACCCGTCGTGCCTACACCCGCCCGTGTACACAGCCGCCGCGTACCCCGCACAGGTGGTCCGCGGAAGGGGATCTTGCCGCGACCGGCGTCCCCCGATTGAATACCGGTGCCGATGCGATACGACGACCGTGAGAGGGGCCGCCGCTCCGGCGGCCACGACCCGCACCGGCCGCGCCGCGCGGCCGGTGGGGGAGAGGGCGGCGTTCCCGACGGCCTGCTGGTGGGTGCGTTGGCGTTCCTGCTGGGGCTCACCGTCTTCGTGTGGACCGCGACGGGACTGGCCGGTCTCTTCGCCCACGGCTCCTGGCCGGACGACGTCACCTTCGGCAGGACCCCGCTCGCCATCCGGGGGCTGGTCACCGAACCGCACGACATCGCCGGTGCCTGGCCCGCCACCCCGTCGGGGCAACTGTCCGGTTACGGCCTGTTCTGGGGCATCTTCGTCAGCCAACTGATGGTGCTGATGGTCCTCACGGTGTTCGTGATGGGGACGGTCGCCCGCGCACGCGCCGTACGGAAGGCCAAGCGGCTGGCGCGGGAACGGGAGACGCCCCTCCCCCCAGCCC
>NZ_JASKYT010000338.1:0-7919 GCF_041028275.1 Streptomyces sp. PU-14G | reverse complement strand
GGTCTCGTCGGACGCCGGGGCGGGAGGTGCGCCCCGCTCCTGTGCGTCGTCCGTGAGGCCGAAGGGGTCGGCCCGGGTCTCGTCGACGACCGGGGGCGGCGGCTGCGGGGCGCGGGGCATGACCGCCGCCTCGGAGTGGCCGCCGCAGCCGAAGGCGAGGGAGACGACGTGGCCGTCGGCCGGGCTGTACTCGTTGGCGCAGATGCCGAACGCCTGCCGCAGCGAGCCCGCGATGGGGACGAGGAAGCCGCAGCTCATGCAGGCGGCCGGGGCCGCCTGGGCCATCGGCGCCTTCGGCCCGTAGGACTCCTCCCAGCGGTCGGCCGCGGCGTGCAGCCCGTAGCGGGAGAGCACCCGGGGCCTGCCCATGCCGGGCTCCACGGCGACGCCGCCGATGGCCGCCCGCAGCGGTCCGGCCTCCTCGGTCTCCCCGTCGGCGACGGGCGAGTCGGGCAGCGGCTCGTCCTCACCGGAGAAACCGGGCTCCAGGCGCAGGTCGTCCGCGTCGGTGGGCAGCAGGTCGCCGGGGCCCAGGTCGCCGGGGCGCAGGCGCTCGCTCCAGGGCACCCACTCGGGGGCCAGCAGCGCGTCGGAGCCGGGCAGCAGCACCGACTCGTCGACCGTGACGTTCTTGGCCCGGGAGGCGCGGGCGACCGTCACCGCCCAGCGCCATCCGCGGTAGCCGGGCTCGTGGGCCTCGAAGAAGTGCGTGACCACGCGTTCGGCGTCGGCGACGGCCTCGATCCACGCGCCGACCACTCCGGGTGCCGCCGTCTCCTCGGCCGCGGCCCTCGCCAGCTCCACGGCTTCGGCACACAGCTTGTCGGGGGCGCGCCGGCTCCGCGCGCCACGGCTCGTACTCCGGGTCGCGGCAGTCATGCAGCACTCACAAGAATCGTCTCTCCTACGCCGTAGCGCCGTTGTCGGCGTGCACTGCCCGGACGGCCACGAGTGGAGGGGCCGGGTCGGGGACGGAGCGGGACCGGGTGGCCGCTGCGACGTCCGCGCCCGCGCTCAAAGGCCATACGGTGCGCACCGTTCACCCACGCTACCCCACAGGGTCACGGAAGAAATCCGCAGCCAGCCCTCGGACGGCTCGCACTGTCTCCTCGCCACGCCTGTGGACGGGGCGGCGAGGGGGACAGCGGTGACGGAAACGCCCCCTTGGGAGACCTGCACAAGAAGCGGAAGAAAGGGGAGAAACGAACGCCGCGATCTGGTGCACACTGAACGGCGTGCCTGTCGACAAGCCCGGCAAACCCAGCAAAGGCAGCGGGGTGCGCCGCGTCGCACGCGGCCTGCGGCGGCCACCGGCCGCACTGGCCCGCCGCGTGAGGCGCGCCACCCACGCGGGCGGCGCCGGTGAGTCCGGGCTCGGCAAGCTCATCGAACTGCACGCCGTCAACTCGGCGGGCGACATGCTCATCACGGTGGCGCTCGCCTCCACCGTCTTCTTCTCCGTCCCCACCGGCGAGGCCCGCGGGCGCGTCGCGCTGTACCTGGCCGTGACGATGGCACCCTTCGTGCTGCTCGCCCCTGTCATCGGTCCGCTGCTCGACCGGGTCCCGCACGGGCGGCGCGCCGCGATGGCCGCCGCGATGCTGGCCCGTGCCCTGCTGTCGCTGACCATGGCGGGCGCCGTGGCCACCGGCGGTCTGGAGCTGTATCCGGCGGCGCTGGGGGTGCTCGTCTCGTCCAAGGCGTACGGGGTGGTGCGCTCGGCCGTGGTGCCCCGGCTGCTGCCGCCGCGGGTGTGGCTGGTCAAGGCGAACTCGCGGGTGACGCTCGCGGGGCTGCTGGCCACCGGCGCCGCCGCGCCGGCCGGTGCGGCGCTGCACGCGCTGGGTGCCAGGTGGCCGCTGTACGGGGCGTGCGCGCTGTTCCTGCTCGGTACCTTCCTCTCCTTCTCACTCGACCCCAAGGTCGACTCGGCGAAGGGGGAGCGCCCGGCCCGGCTGGCGCGGACCGCGCACACCGAAGGGACGGGCGAGGAGCGGAGTCGGGAGAAGCCCGGTCTGCGCACGGTCGGGGTCTCGGTGGTTCGTGCCCTGTGCGCCAACTCCGCGCTGCGCGCCCTGTCCGGGTTCCTCACCTTCTTCCTCGCCTTTCTGCTGCGCGAGCACCCTTTCGACGGGCTGTCGGCCGCCGTCTCACTGGGCCTGGCAGGTGTCGCGGCCGGCGGCGGCAACGCCCTCGGTACCGCGCTCGGCGCCTGGCTGCGCGCCCGCGCCCCCGAAGTGATCATCACCTCCGCGCTGCTGGGCGCGCTGGCCGCGGCCGTCACCGCCGCCGTGCTGTATGGAACGGTCGCCGTCACCGCCCTCGCCGCGACCGCCGGGATCGTGCAGGCCCTGGGGAAACTGTCGCTCGACGCGCTCATCCAGCGCGACGTCCCCGAGCAGGTCCGCACCTCCGCCTTCGCCCGCTCGGAGACCCTGATGCAGATGTCGTGGGTGGTCGGCGGCGCGCTCGCCATGGCGCTGCCGCTGGCGGGCCGGCTCGGCATGGGGGTGGCGGCCGGTCTCGTCGCGGTCGGTGTGCTCACCGCCGCCCGACGTCTGCTGGCCGCCGCGCGGCGCGGCACGCCGCATTCCCGGGTGGCCTGAGCCGCGCGCGGGGTGCTGCGGGCGCTCGCGGCGCGGCACGCCGCACCCCCGCGCGGTGGAACCGGGGGCGCCCGATAGCCTGCCCGCATGAGCAAGCTCGCGCGGCAGGGCCGCATGTCGTCACAGTCGCGGCGGGGCGTGCGCACCGCCTCCGCCCTCGGTGCCGCCTCGCTCGGCCTCGTCGCCCTCTCGGCGTGCGAGCAGCCGAGCCCCATGGTGACCGCGACGGTCGGCGGGGACTCCGTCTCCACCGAGGCCGCCTGCTACGACGACGGCAAGGCGATCCCGCAGGACGAGGTGCGCAAGTGCCTCGGCAAGAAGGCCGACGAGACGATCTCCGTCAGCACCGGTGACAAGCTGCGCATCGGCGTCGACCCGAAGACCGCCGACGACGGGTGGCTCGTCCTGGTCGACGGGAAGCCGGCGCTGTCCGAGCCGCTGAACAAGACGTACTACTCCTTCCAGGGCGAGGTCTTCTTCCAGCAGGCCTCCGCCTCGGGGCAGCCCTCGGCGCCGAAGAAGAGCGTCCAGGTCACCGTCGTACAGACCTCCGGCGGCGACTTCAACGGCATCTGGCACCTGAACCTGAAGAACAGCAAGAAGTAGCGGCGGAAGCCACCGGCGAGGGGGACGGCGACGTGCTGCGACGGTTTCAGCGGGTGCTGGTCGTGGCCGCCGTACCCGCGGAGCGGGAGGCGGTGGCGGCGGCCACCGAAGGGAGCGCGCCGCACCTCGACGTGCTCGTCGGCGGCGTCGGCCCGGCCGCCGCCGCGGCCCGCACGACCACCGCTTTGATGACAGCCGCGCACGAGGGCCGCCCCTACGACCTGGTCGTCTCGGCGGGCATCGGCGGCGGCTTCGCCGCCAACGGCGTGCACGTCGGCGACACGGTGATCGCCGACCGCCTCGTCGCCGCCGACCTGGGCTCGGAACTGCCCGCGAGCCCGGAGCATCCCACCGGCTTCGCCTCCGTCGCCGACCTGGGCTTCGGCACGAGCGAGCACCGCCCCGCCGCCGCGCTGGTACGGGCCGTCGCCGAGGCCACCGGCGCCCGGCAGGGCACCGTGCTCAGCGTCTCGACGACCACCGGCACCCGGCACCACGCCGACCTGCTCCTGACGCGCTGTCCGACGGCCGCCGCCGAGGCGATGGAGGGCTTCGGCGTCGCCGAGGCCGCGACGGCGCACGCCGGCGGTGTGGACTTCCTGGAGATCCGCACCGTCTCCAACGCCGTCGGCCCGCGGGACCGTGCCGCATGGCGGATTCCGCAGGCGCTGGCCGCGCTCACGGCCGCCTTCGGCAAGCTGGTCCCATAGCACGACACAGAAGGAGTCCGTCATGGCCACAGCAGCGCCGCTCTCGATCGCCTACTCGCCCTGCCCGAACGACACGTTCGTCTTCGACGCGTGGGCGCACGGCCGGGTACCGGACGCCGCTGCGCCCACGGTGACGTTCGCGGACATCGACCTCACCAACGGCATGGCCGAGCGCGGCGAGTCGGACGTACTGAAGGTGTCGTACGCCGTGCTGCCGTGGGTGCTGGAGCAGTACACGCTGCTGCCGTGCGGCGGGGCGCTGGGCCGCGGCTGCGGCCCCCTGGTGCTCACCGGTCAAGCAGGTGACGCGGCGGCGCTGAGCGGGAAGACCGTGGCCGTTCCCAGCGAGCGCTCCACCGCGTACCTGCTCTTCCGGCTGTGGGCCGCCGCCGAGGTGCCCGGCGGGGTGGGCGAGATCGTGGTGATGCCGTTCAACGAGATCATGCCCGCGGTGCGCGACGGCAAGGTCGACGCGGGGCTGGTCATCCACGAGGCCCGCTTCACCTACCAGAACTACGGGCTGCACAAGCTGGCCGACATGGGCGAGCACTGGGAGGCCACGACCGGGCTGCCCATCCCGCTCGGCGCCATCATCGCCAAGCGCGCGCTCGGCACCGAGACGCTGCACGAGCTGGCCCGCGCCATCCGCACCTCGGTACGGATGGCCTGGCAGGACCCGGAGGCCTCCAAGCCGTACGTGCTGGAGCACGCGCAGGAGATGGACACGGCGGTGGCCGAGCAGCACATCGGGCTGTACGTGAACGAGTTCACCGAGAACCTGGGCGAGGACGGCTACGCGGCGGTCCGCGGGCTGCTGGAGCGTGCCGCCGCCGAGGGGCTCGTGCCGGCCCTCGCTCCGGACGCGCTGGCGTTCCCGTAGCCACGCCGTTGCCCGCGCCCCTGCCGGGGCGCGGGTGCCGGTGTCAGACGTCGAGTTGGTCGGCGACCGCGCGGAGCATCCCGGCGATCTTGCGGCCGTGCTGCTTGTCGGGGTAGCGGCCACGCTCCAGGGACTGGGAGACGCCGTCCAGCAGCGTCGTCAGGTCCTGCACGATGGAGGCGAGCTCGTCCGGCTTGCGGCGCTGCGCCGCGGCCACGGACGGGGCCGGGTCCAGCAGCGACAGCGAGAGCGCCTGGTCACCGCGCTGTCCGGCGACGACGCCGAACTCCACCCGCTGCCCGGGCTTGAGCGCGTCCACCCCGTCCGGGAGCACGGAGGAGTGCACGAAGACGTCACCGCCGTCGTCGCGGGAGAGAAAGCCGAAGCCCTTCTCGCTGTTGAACCACTTGACCTTGCCGGTAGGCACGTCTGTCCTCGTCCTCGTACTCGTCCGGATGCACCGGGCTGCGGCTGGTTGGCTGCGGCTTATGGGGAAGCCGCGGCCGGCTGGAAACTGGTTGCTGGCGCTGCTGGGGCGGGCCAGGCCCCGGGACCACCGCTGGCGCCCCCGACCCCCGATCCCCCGGAATAGCAGTCGGGCGGGCCGCATGACCCGCCACCACCAAGGTTAATGGCCCGGCGCTCCGTGGCAAGGTGCCACAGAGCGCGAGGTGGCACCGGACGGATCCGGACCGTTCTTCCCGAGTGCTTCCCCGATGTGCCGAGTGCCCCGCTGCCGGAGCACTCGCACCCGGATCTACCCTGTGTGGGTGAACACTGAAACTCCGTCCGCCGGTGATCTTCTCGTACGCATCGGCGGGATCGTCTTTCTGATCGGCGCCGTGGCCACGGTCGTCACGGTGGCCCCGCTGTTCCTGGGCACCACGCCTTTCCCGTCGCCCGCCTACCTGGTGTGCATGCTGATGGGCATCGGCTTCGTACTGGCGGCGGCCGGCGTCGTCCGCACGGCCCTGGCCCAGCGGCGCACCGCCCACGACGCCTGACGCACCCCGAAGGGGCGCGGGGAACTGCGCGACAAGCCACAACCAACCCGCGGACCACGAACAGTGGCACCCCTTGCCGGAACAAGGCCCCGGAAAAAGCCCTACGCGGCCGAACGGCCGTCCCCGGCGAAGGCGGCCAGCCACGAGGGGAAGCCGGTCAGATCGGGCAGCACCACGTCGGCGCCCGCCGCGGTCAGCTCGCCCGCGTCGCACGGCCCCGTGGCGACAGCCACGGAGACCGCGCCCGCCATTCGCGCGCCCCGCACATCCCCCACGTGGTCGCCCACGTACGCGGCGGCGCCGTGCGCGGTCAGCGCCTCCGCCTTGCCCTCCGCCCACAGGTCGCCGACCAGCACGTCGGGGCACAGGCCCAGGTGTTCCAGGTGCAGCGCCGCGCTCGGCCGGTACTTGGCCGTGACGACGAGCGTGCGTCCCCCCGCGGCCTTGACGGCCTCCAGCGCGGCGCGGGCACCCGGCATGGCGGCGCTCGGCTCGATGGCGTGGTCCGGGTAGAGACTGCGGTAGCGCTCGGCCATGGCCGGGATCTCCTCGGCCGGGAACCAGTGCGCCATCTCCTGCACCAGCGGCGGACCGAGCCGGGTGACCACCAGGTCCGCGTCGATGTCCACGCCCGTCTCCGCCGACAGCCTGCGCCAGGTGGCGTGGATGCCGGGGCGGGAGTCGATCAGCGTCATGTCGAGGTCGAAGCCGACCGTGGGGCCCGTGCCCGTGGACGAAGCGTGCGCAACCATGCCGGACATTCTGCCTTGCCCTTCGGCCTACACTGAGGCAGCCTACTGACACTTAGGCCTGCCTTACCTACCCATGTCCCGGCGCCGGGCAGCAGACGAGAAGAGAGCAGCGCCATGCCTTCCGTACCCCGACCGTCCGGCCGCCCCACCGGGCCGGCGAACGGCGGGCCGGCCGACGGGACGTCACCGGACGCCGGGAGAGGCGGGATAGGCGGGAGCGGCAGGAGCGGCATCAGCGCCGGGAGCGGCAGCACTGCCGGGAGCGGCCGGAGTGCCGGGGAGGGTGCGGACGGCGCGAAGGGGCCGGGTGCCGCCCCGCGCGACCGGCGGCGCGGCGTCCTGGCACGCCGGATCGGCTGGCTGCTCGCCGGAGCCGTCGCTCTCGCGCTCGCCGCCCTGCTGAGCCTGGCCCTGGGCAGCCGCGCCCTCGCGCCCTGGGCCGTCTGGGACGCGCTGCTGCACGGCGGCCACAGCAACGCGGCCGAGGTCGTCAGGGGCATGCGCCTACCGCGGACCCTGGTGGGCACCATGGTCGGCGCCGCGCTGGGGCTCGCGGGCGCCGTCATGCAGGGGCTCACCCGCAACCCCATCGCCGAACCCGGCATTCTCGGCGTCAGCCAGGGAGCGGCGGTCGGTGTCGTGTGCGCCATCGCCTTCGCCGGCGTCCACACCCTCGCCGGGTACGTGTGGTTCGGCTTCGTGGGCGCCTCGGCGGCGGCTGTCGCCGTCTACGCCGTCGCGGTACGCGGACGCGGCGGAGCGACCCCCGTGAAGCTGGCCCTGTCGGGGGCCGCCGTCAACGCGCTGCTCGTCGCGGTCGTCTCGGGCATCCTGACGACCCGCGCCGCGGCGTTGGACGAGTTCCGTTTCTGGCAGGTCGGTTCCCTCGCCGACCGCGACGCCACCATCGCGGGGCAGGTCTGGCCCTTCCTGCTGGCCGGCGCCCTGCTGGTGTTCTCCGTCGCCCGCGGGCTCGACGCGCTCGCCCTGGGCGAGGAGGTGGCACGCGGCCTGGGCCAACGCGTGGGCGCCGTGCGGATCGTGGGAGGGCTCGGCGCGACCGTACTGACCGGTGCCGGCGTGGCGGCGGCCGGGCCGCTCGCCTTCGTGGGCCTCGCCGTTCCGCATCTGGCCCGCGCCCTGGTCGGCGGCTCGCACCGCTGGCTGCTGCCGATGGCGGCCCTCCTGGGACCCGTCGTCCTGCTCGTCTCCGACGTCCTCGGCCGCCTGGTGATGCGCCCCGGCGAGGTGCCGGCCGGGGTGATGACGGCGCTGGTGGGCGTGCCCTTCCTGGTGACGCTGGTCCGCAGAAGGGCGCTCGCCGCATGAACGGCTCCTCCCCCTCCGCCGGGCCCCTGCCC
>NZ_JASKYT010000337.1:0-7511 GCF_041028275.1 Streptomyces sp. PU-14G | reverse complement strand
GCTGTTCCGGTGGAGGAGAGGCGGGGTTCGGGTACGGGGCGGCGGATGAACTGTGCCTGTCCGCCGTCGCGGTGGGGTGGGACGACGGTGCGGCGGGCGACTTCGTTGGCCACCGCCGAGCCGTGGTCCCCGCGGATCATATGGAGGCACAGATCGATACCCGCCGCCTCCCCGGCGGAGGTCAGGACGGAGCCCTCGTCCACATAGAGGACGTCCGGGTCGAGGCGTACGCGCGGATACAGAACACGGAAGCTGTCCGTGGCCATCCAGTGCGTCGTGGCCCGCTTTCCGTCCAGCAGCCCGGCGGCGGCCAGGACGAAGGCGCCCGTGCAGATGGAGGCGATCCGGACGCCCGGTCTCACACGTGAGAGCGCGCTGCGAAGCGGCTGGGGCAGTGTGCCTTCCGTCTCCGTCGCGTCGGGCTCGTGGGTGGCCGGGACGACCACCGTGTCGGCCTCTGCCAGCGCCTGTGGCCCGTGTGTGACGTGGATGGGGAAATCGGCGTCCGTTCGGACCGCTCCCGGTGACAGGGCACACGTCGCCACCTCGTAGAGCGGGCCACCGTCCGGCCCGGCCGCACGGCCGAACACCTGGTGGACGAGACCGAGCTCCATGGGCACCACACCGTGCCGGACCAGCACGGCGACCCGGTGGCGGCCCGGGTGGGCGAAGACCCGCGCGGGGTCGGACATGGTGGTCGTCTCCTTCACCCTCGGCAGTAGGCGGCTTCCGGCCGCAGGTGGTGTCCGGCGGCAGGTGGTGTCCGGCAGCAGATGCTTCCGGCAGCAGGTGGTGCCCGGCAGTCAGGGAGGGACGCGGGCGCCGGCGGGTAGTCGCGTCGTCAGTCGTCGGCAGTTCCCGCGTCCGCGTCACCCCTCGCATCGCGCGACGGGACTGGCAACGGTTTGTCCGCCGCTTCCCGCCCGGAAGGTCCTGCGGTACGCGGTGGGGGAGACGCCGAGGGCCGCCTGGAAGTGCAACCGCAGTGTCGAAGCGGAGCCGAACCCGGCCCGGGCGGCGACCTGGTCGACGGACAGGTCGCTCTCCTCCAGCAGGTGGCGCACCCGTTCCACGCGCTGCTGGGTCAGCCACTGCTGCGGGCTGATGCCGACTTCTTCGCGGAAGCGGCGGGTGAAGGTGCGGACGCTCATGGCTTCTTGGTCGGCCAGTTGTTTGAGGGTGAGGGGGCGGTGGAGGTGGTGGAGGGCCCAGGTGCGGGCTGTTCCGGTGGAGGAGAGGCGGGGTTCGGGTACGGGGCGGCGGATGAACTGTGCCTGTCCGCCGTCGCGGTGGGGTGGCACGACGGTGCGGCGGGCGACTTCGTTGGCCACCGCCGAGCCGTGGTCCCCGCGGATCATATGGAGGCACAGATCGACCCCGGAGGCGATACCGGCGGAGGTCAGGACAGAGCCCTCGTCCACATAGAGGACGTCCGAGTCGAGCTCGACGGAGGGGAAGAGACGCTGGAAACGCGAGCCGGCGCTCCAGTGGGTCGTCGCCCGCTTGCCGTCCAGCAGGCCGGCGGACGCCAGGACGAAGGCTCCGGTGCAGATGGAGGCGACCCGGGCGCCGGGACGGATACGTGCGAACGCCTCGGCGAGCGGTGGGCTCAACGCGCCACGGTCGTAGGGCTCGTCCCGCTCGTGCGCCGCGGGGACGATGACGGTGTCCGCCTCAGCGAGCGCCCCCGGGCCGTGCTCCACGTTGATCGTGAAGTCGCCTTCCGTACGGATCGCGCCAGGGCCGTCTGCGGCACAGGTGACGACCTCGTACAGCGCTTGCCCCGACGCGGACCGCGCGCGGCCCATCAGACAGTGCGGGATGCCCAACTCGATCGGCAGCAGGCCGTGCCGCACGAGAACGGCGACTCTGTGGAGCCCGGGACGGGTGAAGACGGCCATGGCCCGATCCTCGCACATGGTGGCTCTCGGGCCACTCGTTCCGGGTCACGCTGCTCAGCAGGCTGAGCAGCGTGACCGAGACCCTTTCCTCACGGCCGCCCGAGCGGGACGGCCACGGAACCCGGACAACGCGTACCCGGACAACGCGTACCCGGAGCATGCGTATCCGGACAGCACGTACCCGGCAGCCCCCGGACCCGGCCCCACCGGCACCGCGCGTGCACCGTGCCTGGTGGGTCGCGCTGGTGTGCTTCATCGCACTGGTGGGGGCAGCCGGCTTCCGGGCGACCCCCAGCGTGTTCATCGACCCTCTGCACCAGGAGTTCGGCTGGTCCCACGGGACCATCTCCTTCGCCGTCGGGCTCAACGTCCTGCTGTACGGACTCACCGCGCCGTTCGCCTCCGCCCTGATGGAGCGCTACGGCATCCGTCAGGTCGTCACCGCGGCGCTGCTGCTGATATCGGCGGGCAGTGGGCTCACCGTCTTCATGCGTTCCGAGTGGCAACTGATCGTGTGCTGGGGACTGCTGGTGGGAGTCGGCTCCGGCTCCATGGCGCTGGCGTTCGCTGCGACGGTGGCCAACCGGTGGTTCGTCGCCCGCACCGGGCTGGTCAGCGGCATCCTGACCGCTGGCAGCGCCACCGAGCAGCTCGTCTTCCTGCCTCTGGTGGCGCTCTTGGTGGAGGGCCCGGGGTGGCGCACCGCGTCACTGGTGGTGTGCGGGGCCGCGCTCGCCGTCGTGCCGCTGGTGGTGTGGCTGCTGCGGGACCGGCCCGAGGACGTCGGGCTGCGCCCCTACGGTGCCGGCCCCGACTACGTGGCCCCCGAGACCGGCGCGACAGGCGCGCTGCGGCGCACACTGTCGGCACTGTGGCAGGCGTCCCGTACCAGGGTCTTCTGGCTGTTGGCGGGATCGTTCGCGATCTGCGGCGCGTCGTCCAACGGGCTGATGAGCACCCACTTCGTGCCGGCCGCGCACGATCACGGGATGGCCGTCCCGGTCGCCGCGTCCCTGCTGGCGCTGATCGGCGTGCTCGATCTGGTCGGGACGGTCTGTTCCGGCTGGCTGACCGACCGCTTCGACTCCCGCAGGCTGCTGGCTGTCTACTACGGGCTGCGCGGTCTGTCGCTGCTGCTGCTGCCGATGCTTTTCGCCGGAAGTGTGCAGCCGCCGATGCTCTTCTTCATCATCTTCTACGGGCTCGACTGGGTCGCCACCGTGCCGCCCACCATGGCGTTGTGCCGGGAACACTTCGGCGCCGACGGTGCCATCGTCTTCGGCTGGGTGCTGGCGGCGCACCAGGTGGGAGCCTCGGTGGTCGCCTTCGCCGCGGGGCTGGTGAGGGACGTCACCGGAACGTACGACCTCGCCTGGACAGGGACGGGCGTCCTGTGCGCGCTGGCCGCCCTCATGGTGCTCGTCGTACGGCGAGGGCCGGGGATGACGGGCGCCGCGTCGGACGCAGGCGGAGCGTCGCGGGCCGGCGGGCGGACAGGGGCGGAGGGAGCTGCCCGGGGCTGAGCAAAAAGGGCGCGGCATGCCGAGTCGAGAGGTGGTGCGCGGAGGAGCGGGGCGGGGTGGCCAGAACCTTGCGCTTGTCGTCCATACGGTCACTCGTTCCGGGCCGGGGCAGCCCGCACGATCGGCCATATGAGAACGCTCTGGATTTTCGCCCACCCTGAAGCACGCTCCCTCAACGCCACTCTGCGGGACACCGGGATCGCCGCCCTCCGCGAGCGTGGCCACGAGGTGCGGCAGTCCGACCTGTACGCGATGGGGTGGAAACCGGTCGTCGACCGGGAGGACTTCCCCGCCAGAGACGCGCAGGACCGGCTGCTCGTCGGGGAAGCCCAGGAGCACGCGCACCACCGGGGCCTGCTCAGTCCGGACGTCCGTGCCGAGCAGGAGAAGATCGCCTGGGCCGACACCCTGGTCTTCCATTTCCCCCTGTGGTGGCTGGGGCCTCCGGCGATCCTCAAGGGCTGGTTCGACCGAGTGCTCGTGCAGGGGTTCGCCTTCGGGGTGAAGGACACGCACGGCCGCACCCTGCGCTACGGGGACGGAGGGCTGGCGGGGAAGCGCGCCATGGTCGTCACCTCGGTCGGTGCCCGCTCCTCCAGTTTCGGCCCGCGCGGCATCCACGGCTTCGTCGACGACATTCTCTTCCCGCTCCACCACGGCACCTTCTGGTACACGGGCATGGCCCCGCTGCCGCCGTTCGTCCTCTACGGAGCCGACCGGGCGAGTGCGACCGACGCCAAGGAGTGGCAGGAACAACTGCGCGCCCGGATCGACGGTTTGGAGTCGCTTGCCCCACTGACCTACCGGCACGAGGCCGGCGGCGACTACGACGCGGACCTGACACTCCGCGCGCACCTGGCGTCCGGCCGCACGGGGCTGGACATGCACGCGGCGTGACGAGCGCGGGCACGAGGGTGCGCCCGCTCACTCGGCCGGGGTGAACGTTCCCAGCCTCCCTCGGTGAAAGACCAGCGGTGCACTGCCGCTCTCCCCTTCGTCCAGTGCGCGCACCCTGCCGACGACGATCAGATGGTCACCGCCGGTGTGCACGGCGTGGATCTCACAGTCGATCCACGCCGTCACGCCCTCCAACAGAGGCGATCCGGTCACCGGCGCGGGGGAGTAGGAGATCCCGGCGAACTTGTCGGCGCCGCTCACCGCGAACGTCCTGCACAACTCTCCCTGCGCGGCGGACAGGACGTTCACGCAGAAAACCCCGGCACGGGCGATACCGGGCCAGCTCTTGGACGTGCGGGCCACCATGAACGAGACCAGTGGCGGCTCCAGCGACAGGGAGGCGAAGGACTGGCAGGCGAACCCCGCCGGACCGGGCAGACCTTCCTCTGCCTCCGCGCGCTCCCCCTGGACCGGCGCGGGAGCCGTCACGACGGTGACCCCGGAGGCGAAACCACCCAGGACGCGACGGAAGACGGCCGGGTCCACGGGCGCGCGCTCGTCCGCCCGCACAGCGCGCAGATCGGGCCGGGGAAGCGTGTCGGTACGCGCGTCTCTCCGCTCGTCAGGCATCGCGCGCCCCGTTGCCTGCGCGGACGGTGAGCCGACAGTCCGCAGATAGCGCACTGCGGCGGCTGCCATTCCCGCGTGTCCCATCATGGCTTCATCGTCCCTGTGAGGTCGTCGGATGTGGCGTCGTCGGATCGGTTGGCTCGCTCGGGGGTGTCCCATCCAGCGTAGCCACCCGCTGTCCTAGCGTCCCTCGAAGGCGGGTGACCGCCGTTCGGCGAAGGACGTCACACCCTCGCGTGCGTCCCGCGTGGTCATGTTGATCTCCTGGGCCCACGCCTCCGCACCGAGGGCGGCGGTGCGGTCCGTGTCCAACGAGGCGTTGACCAGCCGCTTGGTGAGCGCCAGCGCACGGGTCGGCCCGGACGCCAGGCGTTCGGCCCAGGCGCGTGCCGTTTCCGCCAACTCCCGGCCCGGCACGACGCGATTGACCAGGCCGAGCCGCCCGGCGTCGGCTGCGGTCAGCGAGTCCCCGAAGAACATGAGTTCCTTGGCCCGTTGCGGCCCGACCAACCGCGGCAGCAGGTAGGCGCCGCCCCCGTCCGGCACCAGCCCGCGCCGTACGAAGACCTCCACGAACGTGGCCTCCTCAGCGGCCAGGACGAGGTCGCAGGCGAGTGCGAGATGGCAGCCGAGACCGGCGGCGACGCCGTTGACGGCCGCGATCACCGGTTTCTCGCAGTCGAGCACCGCCGCGATCAGCCGCTGCGCTCCTCGCTCCAGGGTGCGTGCCACGTCGCCCGCCACCCGTTCCGCCCCGGTGCCGGGGGCGCCTCTCAGGTCCGCGCCCGCGCAGAAGCCACGCCCCCGACCGGTGAGGACGACGGCCCTCACCGCCGGGTCAACCGAGGCGTCGGCGAGCAGGCCGATGAGCCGTTCTCGCTGGTCAGCGGTGAGAGCCCCCAGGCTTTGCGGCCGATCGAGAGTCAGCCACACCACGCCGTTGTCAGTGGTCCGCGCTACAACTTTCTCCAGGGACTCGTCCGCGGCCTCATGCGAGGCCGCGGGCCTGGCCTGCTCGGGCTGTTCGGACGACGACGGGTCACGGGGGGAGGACATCGACGTGCGGCTCCTTTCACGGCGTACGGTGCGGCGCTGCGCGCGGGCAGCGGAGCGCCGCGCGCGGGCACGACGGCACCGTGTGCGGGCACGACGGCACCGTGTGCGGGCACGACGGCACCGTGTGCGGGCGACGCGGTTCCCGGCACGCGCGGCGGGGCCGCGTGTGCGGGCGACGCGAGTTCGGGCGCGTGCGGCGTGCTCACGGGTGAGGGCGGCGTGGAATCAGGCGCGGGCGGCGAGGCGCCTCGCCCGCTGTTCACCGGCACACCGCGAGGGCGTCGAGCGCCACCGCGCCCTGACCGCGCGGAAGGACGACCAGAGGGTTGATGTCCAGCTCCGCCAGGCTCCCGGCACCCTCGGAGCCGGGCGCGGCCCCGAGCTCCAGGGCCATCCGCTGCACCCGCAGGATGACCTCGACCAGCGCGTCGACATCGGCGGGTGGCCTGCCGCGCACGCCGTCCAGCAGCGCGGCACCGCGCAGTTCCCCGAGCATCGCGCGGGCCTGCTCCTCGCCGAACGGAGGGACCCTGACGGTGACATCGCGCAGCACCTCCACCAGGACGCCACCGAGCCCCACCGTCACGGTCGGCCCGAACAGCTCGTCCTGCCCGATGCCGACGACCATCTCCACGCCCGGATCGACCATCTGGCACACCAGCACGCCGTCCAGTTCGATCTCCTCTGCGCGCGTGAGGTCCACCAGCTCGCGGTAGGTGTCGCGGACCTGGCTCGCGGAGGTGAGGCCGACGCGGACGAGGCCGTACTCGCTCTTGTGCGCGAGTTGCGGCGCCGACGCTTTCATGACGACCGGGTAGCCGACCTGCGCGGCTGCGCGCACCGCTCCCGCCGCGCTGGTGCACAGCTGCTCGCGGGGGACGCGGATGCCGTAGGCGCGCAGCAGCTGTTTGCCGGCGTGCTCGCTCAGCTGCTGTCCGGGTCGCAGCAGCGCCTGCGCCTTGCGGTACGAGGGGGAGGGGGTGCGGGGCGCGTCCTCGAAGGGGGAGCGGTAGGCGCGGGCGAAGCGGTGGTGGTCGAGATAGGCGCGCACCGCCCGTACGCAGTTGCCGAATGTCCGGAACGTCGCCACCCGCGAGGAGCCGAGCAGCGTGGACCGGTAGGCGGCCTCGGTGCCGACCGGGGAGCCCCACACGACGCAGACCAGCTTGTCGGTCTCCTCCGCAGCGGCCACCAGGTCGCGCGCCAGCCTGTCGCTCATCGGCGGGAACGGCCCGGTGATGGGGCAGATGAGGACGCCGACGTCCGGGTCGCTCAGGACCGCGTCGATGATCTTGCGGCCGCGCCAGTCACCCACCGGGTGGCCACCGTTGTCGACCGGGTTGGCCACCGACAGGTAGTCGGGGATCCACTGGTGCAGCTCCGCCTGCTTGGCGCCGGAGAGCGTGGGCAGCGTCAGCCCTGCCGCGGTGGCCAGGTCGGCCATGTGTGCTCCGGTGCCGCCGGAGATCGCGAGAACGGCGACACCCTCGGCCTGGGGTGGGCG
>NZ_JASKYT010000336.1:0-8105 GCF_041028275.1 Streptomyces sp. PU-14G | reverse complement strand
CGCGCCCCCCGCCCGGGGCCGGGCCGCCAGGTCGCCGGGGTCCGGCCACTCGCGCGGTCGGCGGACTGTCATGCGCGGGGCGTCCGCAGGCCCCGGTGGGTTCTGTCGCAGCAACGATGACACACGCGAGTCATCTGATGACTCCTCGTCGAGGCGTCGCATGGCGGGGCGGAATTTACTCGCAACCCCCTGTTGTGCAAGGGGCTAGCCGTCTACCGTCCCGGGGAACGTCAGCAAGTCGTCAGACAACTCTGCGAGGCCGTTCTTCGTATGACCCCCTCCACCGAGCCCGGCCACGGCTCCGGGCACCCGTTCGAGGACTGGGCGCTGGACCCGGCCGTCCGCCACCTGAACCACGGCTCCTACGGCGCGGTGCCGCGCGCGGCGCTCGCGACGCAGGAGGCGCTGCGGGCGGAGATGGACGCGGGCCCCGACCCGTGGTTCCGCGGGCTGCCCGAGCGAGTGGCGCACGCGCGTGCCCGCGTCGCCCGCTACCTGCGCACCGAGCCCGGGGACCTGGCGCTGGTGGCGAACGCCAGCGCGGGTGTCAGCGCCGTACTGGGCAGCATCACACTGCCCCCGGACTCCGAGGTGCTGCTGACCGACCACGCCTACGGCGCGGTCGTCTGGGCGGTCGAACGTGCCGCCCGCCGTGCCGGAGCACGCGTGCGCACGGTGCACCTGCCGCTGGGCGCCACAGCCGAGGAGATCACCACACGGGTGGGCGACGCGCTGGCCGCGGGGCCCGTCTCCCTCCTCGTCGTGGACCAGATCACCTCGGCGACCGCCCGCGTGCTGCCGGTCGCCGACCTGGTGGAGGCCGCCCACAGCGCGGGCGCCCGCGTGCTGGTGGACGGCGCCCACGGCCCCGGCATGCTCGCCGATCCTCTCGCACACGCGGGCGACGCCGACTACTGGGTGGGCAACCTGCACAAGTGGCCCTGCGCCCCGCGCGGCACGGGCGCCCTGGTGGCGCGGGGACCGCTCGCCCAGGAGCTGTACCCCGTCGTCGACTCCTGGGGGGCGCCCGAGCCGTTTCCCCAGCGCTTCGACCACCAGGGCACCGCGGACCTCACCGCATGGCTCGCGGCCCCCGCCGCGCTGGAGTTCATCGAACGCCGCTACGGCTGGGACGCCGCCCGTACGCGGATGACGCGGCTCGCCGACGCGGCGCAGCGCACGCTCGCCGCGGCGCTGGGCCGCACCGGGGACCTGGCGGAACTGGCCGCCTGCGCGGCACCCGCCATGCGGCTGGTGCCACTGCCCGCGGGGCTCGCCGCCGACCAGGACGCGGCGCACGCCCTGCAGCGCCGCATCTCCGCCCGCACCGGCTGCGACGTCGCCTGCACCACCTGGAGCGGGCGCGGCTTCCTGCGGCTGTCCGCGCACCTGTACAACGACGCCGCCGACTACGCGCGACTGGCCGAACTGCTGCCCGCCTGCCTCGCGGAGTACCGGGCCGGCGCAGAGGCCGCCGTGGAGGCAGACGCCGACGCGGACGCAGCCGCGGAGGCCGCCGTCCACGAGGTGGGTGCGGCGGGCGCCCGCGCCGCCGACGCACCCGGGGACGCCCGCGCCGCCGACGCACCCGGGGACGCCCGCGCGGACGCCCAGGCCTAGGAGAGACGCGTGCGTACCAAATCGATCGAAGCGACACTGCGGGACGCCGAGCGCCCCGCGACCCGGCTGGGCCGCTCGCTGGGACCGCTCCAGCTGACGATGATGGGCATCGGGGTCACCATCGGCGGCGGCATCTTCGTGCTGACCGGCACCGCTGCCGCCAACTACGCCGGACCCGCCGTCGCCCTCTCCTTCGCGCTGGGCGCCTTCGTCTCGGGTCTGGTGGCCCTGTGCTACATGGAGTTCGCCAGTACGGTGCCGGTCGCGGGCAGCGCCTACACGTTCGCGTACGTGTCACTGGGTGAGCCGATCGCCTGGCTGATCGGCTGGGACCTCATCCTCGACATGACGATGGGCGCGGGCGCGGTCGCCGCCGGATGGTCCCAGTACGTCACCGACTTCCTGGCCACCTTCGGGATACGGCTCCCGGAGTCCATAGCCGGGCCCGAGGCGGCCGTCAACGTGCCCGCGGTCGCCGTCATCCTCGTGCTCACCGCGATCCTGGCCGCCGGCGTGCGCACCACCTCGCGGCTCAACACGGCCATGACGCTGGTGAAGCTGGCGGCCATCGTGCTCTTCCTGGCCGTCGGCGTCTCCCACGTCGACCCGGACAACTGGGCCCCGTTCGTGCCCGAGTCCCGTCCCGCCGGAGCCGAGGGCGGCTTCTGGGAACAGCCGCTGCTGGGCTGGGCCGGGATCAGCACGAACGCCACGTTCGGCTTCGCCGGAATCCTCACCGGAGCCGCCATCGTGTTCGGCTCGTACTCCGGCTTCGACATCATGGCCAGCAGCGCGGAGGAGGCCAAGCGCCCGCAGCGCACCCTGCCGATCGCGCTGATGGCCACGGTCGCCGCCTGTGCCACCCTCTACGTCGCCGTCTCCCTGGTCGTCACCGGGATGCGGCCCTACACCCAGCTGGACAACGCGGCACCGGTGACGGGGGCGTTGGAGGTCGCGGGGGAGGACTGGGCGGTCCGGGTCGTGGGTGTCGGCGCCATCTGCGGGCTGACGACCGTCGTCATGATCATGCTGCTGGGGCAGAGCCGGGTCTTCCTCGCCATGAGCCGCGACCGGCTGCTGCCCGGCTGGTTCGCACAGGTCCATCCCGTCACCCGCAGTCCGCGCCGGATCACCTGGACGCTCGGGTGCATGGTGGCGCTGATGACGGCACTGCTGCCCATCCAGGATCTCGCGGAACTGGGCAACATCGGGATGCTCACCTCGTTCATCGCCGTGTGCGTGGGCGTCATCTACCTACGGCGCCGCCGCCCCGACCTGCCCCGTGCCTTCCGTACGCCGTGGGTGCCGGTGCTGCCCCTGGTGGCGCTGGCGCTGTGCCTGGTCCTGGTGGGCAGCCTGCCGCTGATCACCTGGGCGCGCTTCCTGGCGTGGATGGCGGTGGGCGTCCTGATCTACCTGCTGTGGGGACGTCGCAACAGCCGCGTGGCGACCGGCGCCACCGGCACGGACGGTGAACGGGGCGAGCGCGACGACCCGGACCTGACCGGAGAAGGGACCGAGTCAGCGGGCACCACCTCGGCCTGACGGGAAGCGCGCGCCCCCACGCAACACCGCCTGCCTGGGGGCATGGCGAGCGCGTCGGCGGGGAACGCGGGCGGACTGAGCCACCCCGAAGAAAGCAGGTGCCCGCCATGCCCGAGGCCATCGCCTTCGCCGCCTACGGCGAACCCGAGGTCCTCCAGCCGACCGGTATCGACATCCCCGAGCCGGACCCCGACCAGGTGCGGATCGCGGTGCGGGCCGTGGGCGTCAACCCGCTGGACTGGAAGATCCGCAGCGGCGCCATGGTCACCGCCATGCCCGTCACGCTGCCGCACATTCCGGGGCTGGAGTTCGCCGGCACCGTCGAGTCGGTGGGCGACGGCGTCAGCGGCCCGTCGGCGGGTGACGAGGTCTTCGGCCGCGCACCCAGCGCGTACGCCTCGCTCCTGCTGGCGGACACCGCGCAGCTGCGGCGACGGCCCGAAGACCTGGACGTGCGGCGGGCCGCCGGGCTGCCGGTCGCGGCCGAGGCCGCCCACCGGGCGCTCACCGAACTGGAGGTGGCGGAGGGGGAGACCGTGCTGGTCCACGGCGCGGGCGGCGCGGTGGGCAACCTCGCCGTGCAGTTCGCGCTGGAGCGTGGTGCGCGCGTGGTCGGGACGGCCGGGGAACGGGCGCGGGAGCGGCTGACGCGACGGGGTGCCACACCGGTGACGTACGGGGACGGCTGGGCCGAGCGGGTGCGGGCCGCCGCTCCCGGCGGGGTCGCCGCTGTGCTGGACGCCTCCGGCGCCGACGTGCTGGAGGAGTCCGTGCGGCTCGCGGGCGGCCCCGCCCGGGTGCTGACGCTCGCCGATCCGCGGGCTGCGCAGGCGCTCGGCGTGCGCTTCTCCTCGGGGGCCGCCGGTGAGGATCGCACCGGTGAGGCCCTCGACCTGGCCCTGGCCCTGCACCGGCGCGGCACGCTCGACGTGCCGCTGCACGAGCCCGTCCCGCTCGCCGAGGCCGCGCGGGCGCACCGCGCCGGGGAGGCGGGCGGGCTGGACGGCAAGCTGGTGCTGACGGTGGAGTGACCCGCCCGACCGGCTTCGCCCCGTGACCGGGGCCGAGCGCCGGCAGCCGACGCGATGCCGGGCTGGTTCCAGCCGATCGCCGAGTACCAGCCGTTCACGCACGCCGTCGAGGCCCTGCGCGGCCTGCTGCTCGGCACGGGGATCGGCAACGACGGGTGGCTCGCGGTCGTCTGGTGCGTCGGCCTCGCGGTGCTCGGCTACCGCTGGTCGGCCACCACGTAGCACCGCGATCCGAAGGAGGACCTGCCGGCGCGCGCCGCCTCCGCGCGACCCGGCCCCTTCGTACCGAGGGCGGCGTACTGAGGCACCACGTCGGAGTACGCCGCCCTCGTTCGTGTGCGCGGCGGTCCCAGGGGCGGGTGCGGTGGCGCACGCCTCATCGAAACGTTTTCGTTTCGCTCGGCGGTACCGTAGGGTCGTTAGCGGTACGAAACCGTTTCGTACCGCTGGAGGTGCCAGAATGACGTCCGTGGCAGCGACGCGGCGCAGCAGAATCACTCCGGAGCGCGAGGCGGAGCTCTACGGCGCCGTGCTCCAACTGCTGCGCGAGGTGGGGTACGACGCGCTCACCATGGACGCCGTCGCCGCCGGTACGCACTCCAGCAAGGCCACCCTCTACCGGCAGTGGGGCAGCAAGCCCGAGCTCGTCGCCCGGGCGCTCAAGCACGGCAGGCCGGGCGCCGCGCGGGGTGTCGTCGACACGGGCTCGCTGCGCGGTGACCTCCTGGACGCCATCGTGCACGGGTTCGACAACTGCCGGATCGAACAGGACGCCGCCCTCATGCGCGGTGTGGGCCGCGCGGCGCACGACAACCCCGAGCTGCTCAGAGCCCTGCGCGAGCTGCTGATCGAACCGAGCATCGCCGACCTGCGCGTGCTGCTCGACCGGGCAGTGGAGCGGGGTGAGATCCGGGCGGACAACCCCGCTCTCGACCTCGTGCCGCACATGCTCGTCGGCGCGCTGATCAGCCGCGAACTGATCGACGGACACCCGGCCACCCAGGACTTCCTGGCCACTTACCTCGACGCCGTACTGCTGCCCGCACTGCGCGCCTGAAGCCGGCGCACCTTCCCCCCTCCACCCGCTCCACCCGCCCTCCCGGGCCCCGCGCGTCCAGCGACGTGTGCGCCGGCGCCTCGGGGGCCCTCACCACCTCTGGAGTTCCACCCGTGGCAACCTTCCTCTCCCGCCTGGGGCGGCTCGCCTTCCGGCGGCGCGGCATCGTCGTGCTGCTGTGGGTGGCGTTGCTCGCGATAGCCGGGGCGGGCGCCGCCACCGCGCCGCCCGCCGCCTCCACCTCCTTCTCGATTCCCGGCACCGAGGCCCAGAAGGCCTTCGACCTGCTGGACCAGCGCTTCCCCGGCGCCAACGCCGACGGCGCCACCGCGCGCGTCGTCTTCGACGCACCCAAGGGTGAGAAGATCACCGACCCGGCGAACAAGGCCGAGGTCGAGGACGCCGTCGCCGCGCTGAAGTCCGGTTCCGACCAGGTGGCCCGGGTCGTCGACCCGTTCACCGGCCAGGCCGTCAGCAAGGATGGCGAGACCGCCTACATCTCGGTCAACTACAAGGTCAGCTCCATGGAGCTGACCGACGACACCCGCGACGCGCTCGAGAAGACCGGCGAGCAGGCGCGGGACGGCGGCATGACGGTGGAGATCGGCGGTGACGCGCTGAGCACCATCCCGACGACGGGCGCCGGCGAGGTCATCGGCGTGGTGGTCGCCGCCGTCGTCCTGGTCGTCACCTTCGGCTCGCTGGTGGCCGCCGGTCTTCCGCTGCTGACCGCGCTGATCGGCGTGGGCATCGGCGTCTCCACCATCACGGCGCTCGCCAGCGTGATGGACCTGGGCTCCACCACCTCCATCCTGGCCATGATGATCGGCTTGGCGGTCGGCATCGACTACGCGCTGTTCGTCGTCTCCCGCTACCGCGCCGAACTCCACGAGGGCCGCGAGCGGGAGGAGGCCGCCGGGCGGGCCGTCGGCACGGCGGGCTCCGCGGTGGTCTTCGCCGGTCTGACGGTCATCATCGCGCTGGTCGGGCTGGCGGTCGTCAACATCCCGATGCTCACCAAGATGGGTGTCGCCGCGGCCGGCACCGTCGCCATCGCCGTGCTGGTGGCCCTCACGCTGATCCCCGCGCTGCTGGGCTTCGCGGGACGCCGCATCGTCGGCCGCAAGGCACGCAAGCAGGCGAAGGAGGCCGGCGGGCAGTCGGCCGGCGAGCAGGAGGCCGGTGCACAGGGGGCCGGTGCGCGGCAGCAGGCGGGGCAGCCGGTGGCCAAGGAGCCGGCCGGTACCCGCTGGGCGCGGTTCGTCCAGCGGCGTCCCGTCGCCGTGCTGCTGGCCGGTGTGCTGGGCCTGGGTGTGATCGCCCTCCCGGCGGCCTCCCTCGAACTCGGCCTGCCGGACGACGGGTCGAAGCCGACGGACACCACCCAGCGCAAGGCGTACGACCTGCTGTCCGAGGGCTTCGGCCCGGGCTTCAACGGCCCGCTGATGACCGTCGTCGACGCCCGGGGCAGCGACGATCCCCAGGCAGCCGTCGACCACACCGTGCGCGAGCTGGGCCGGCTGGACGGCATCGCCGGCCTGACCAAGCCGCAGTTCAACAAGGCGGGCGACACGGCGATGGTCACCGTCGTTCCCGACTCGCACCCGTCCTCCACGCAGACCCAGGACCTGGTGCACGACATCCGCGACACGGGTGCCGAACTGAGCCCCAAGACGGGCGCCGACGTCCTGGTCACCGGTTCGACGGCGATGAACATCGACGTCTCGCAGAAGCTGAACGACGCGCTGCTGCCCTACCTGGCGCTGGTCGTCGGGCTGGCGTTCCTGCTGCTGATGGTCGTCTTCCGCTCCGTGCTGGTGCCGCTGAAGGCCGCGCTGGGCTTCCTGCTGTCCGTCGTCGCCGCGCTCGGTGCCGTGGTCGCGGTCTTCCAGTGGGGCTGGCTCGGCGGCCTGTTCGGGGTGGAGCAGACCGGGCCTGTCATGTCGATGATGCCGATCTTCATGGTGGGCGTGGTCTTCGGCCTCGCGATGGACTACGAGGTGTTCCTGGTGACCCGCATGAGGGAGGCCTACGCGCACGGGGAGTCGCCGCGGGAGGCTGTCGTCACCGGTTTCCGGCACGGGGCGCGGGTCGTCAGCGCGGCGGCCGTCATCATGATCGCCGTCTTCTCCGGCTTCATCGGGTCCAGCGACTCCATGGTGAAGATGATCGGCTTCGGGCTCGCCGTCGCCGTCTTCTTCGACGCCTTCGTCGTCCGCATGGCTCTCGTGCCCGCCGTCCTCAACCTGCTGGACAAGCGCGCCTGGTGGCTGCCGCGCCGGCTGGCCAGGATCCTGCCCACCGTCGACGTCGAGGGCGAGAAGCTCCGCGACGACTCCGGCGCCGCCGCGCTGCCGGGCCAGGGCGGCGCCGGCGCCCCGTACGAGGAGGCGGAGCCCGCCACGCGCAGGTGAGCGGTCGCCTTCCTCCGGCGCGACGGGGGCGGAACCGGGCCGGTCGCGGCCCGATTCCGCCCCCGTTCGCGGTGCGGGGGGCCAGGATGGCCCCATGGATGTGGCCGAACTCGTGGTGCGGTACGTCGAAGCTGTGGTCTGGCCGGCGGTGACGCTGGTGGTGGCCTGGTGCCTGCGCGACTACCTGCGCGAGGCGTTCGCGCGGATGACGCGCATCGAGACACCCGCCGGGGCGATCGAGTTCGAGGCGGAGGCCCGGCACCTGCGCGAACGCGCCGAGGAGATGGCGCAGCAGCCCCCGCACGGGTGGCCACCGGCGCCGGGGCCCGCGCCGGGCGGAAGCCCTCCGGCCACGACCCCCTCCCGTACGCCGCCCTGCCCGTCCCCGTACCAGCGGCCTTCGCCCCCAGGGGAGACGTACGAGCAGCCCCCGGCCCC
>NZ_JASKYT010000335.1:0-8229 GCF_041028275.1 Streptomyces sp. PU-14G | reverse complement strand
CTCCAGCCCCGAGTACGGCGGCCCGGGCGCCCCGCCGGCCTGACCCTCACACGCCCCGGCCGCCCCCGCCCGAGCCCGCCGCACCGGCCTCGGGCCCGGGGGCGGGGGCGGCCGAGGCGTCCAGCGCACGGCGGATGTCCCGGACCAGGTCCGCGCTGTCCTCCACGCCGACCGACAGCCGCACGAAACCCTCGGGCACCTGGTCGCCGCCCCACCGCCCGCGGCGCTCGGCCGTCGAACGGACGCCACCGAAGCTGGTCGCGTCGCCCACCAGGCGCAGCCGGGCGAGGAAACGGTTGGCATGGGCCTGGTCCGGCAGAGTGAAGGAGACGACGCAGCCGTAGCGGCTCATCTGGTGGGAGGCCAGCGCGTGCGCCGGATCGTCGGTCAGCCCCGGGTGGCGGACGTCGCTCACCTCGGGGCGCGCGCTCAGCGCCTCGGCGACCGCCAGCGCGTTGCCCGCCTGACGCTGCGTGCGCACTTCCAGCGTCGCCAGCGAACGGTGCGCCAGCCACGCCTCCATCGGCCCCGGGATCGCGCCGACCGTCTTGCGCCAGGCCCGCACCGACGCGGCCACCTCGGGCGAGCGGGTGGCGACATAGCCGAGCAGCACGTCGCCGTGGCCGGTGAGCGCCTTGGTCCCGCTGGCGACGGAGAGGTCGGCGCCCAGCAGCAGTGGCCGCTGGCCGAGCGGCGTGGCCAGTGTGTTGTCGACGGCCACCAGCGCGCCCTGCTCGTGCGCCGCCTGCGCCAGCCTGCGGATGTCGCACACGTCCAGGCCGGGGTTGGAAGGCGTCTCCAGCCACAGCAGGCTCGCCCCCTCCAGCTCGGCGAGCTGTGCGTCCCCGCCCGTGGGGGCCGTCCGCACCCGGACACCGAAGCCTTCGAGCCGCTCGCGGAGAGCGGCCAGCAGGTTGTAGCCGTCGCAGGGCAGCACCACCGTCTGCCCCGGCCGCGTCAGGGAGAGCAGCACGGCGGAGATCGCGCCCATGCCGGAGGAGAAGACGACCACCTCCGCCTCGGGGTCCTCGGGCGCCTCCAGTTCGGCGATGGCCCGCTCCAGCCGCGTCCAGGTGGGGTTGGCGTCCCGCCCGTAGGCGTACGGCGCGTCCTCGACCTCGCCCGGCAGGTGGTAGTGCGCGGCGAAGACGGGGCCGGGCAGCGGCGGCTCGTACGGTTCCTCGGCCGGGAGCCCGGCGCGCACCACGCGGGTGCCGTCGGCGTCGCCCGCGGGCCCGTAGTCGAGACCCGCCCCTGTCAGCGGGGCGGTGTCGTCCGGTGGGGTCGGGGTCATCGTGGTGCCTCCTGGTGACGCTCACACGCTCGTTCGTGCCCGGCGCAGGGCCCGTTTCCGCAGGTGCTCAGCCCAGGGCCGCGCGGGCCGCGGCGCCGCTCTGTGCACCGTATCCGCCGCCGAAGAGGACCGCGTGGACGAGCAGGTGCTGCAACTGGTGCAGCGGTACCCGCGCCTGCCGGCCCGGAAGAGGCCGCACCTCCTCGTACGCGGCGAGGATGCGGGGCAGTTCGGGGCAGCCGAACAGCTGGAGCATCGCCAGGTCGGTCTCGGGGTGGCCGCCCTGGGCCGCCGGGTCGATGAGGCGGGCCTGGCCGTCCGCCGTCCAGTGGACGTTGCCCGACCACAGATCGCCGTGGATGACGGCGGGCGGCTGCGGCGGGCCCGAGACGGCCTCGTCCCCGAGCCGTTCGCACAGCCGCTCGACATCCCGCGCGTCCGACGGCGCGAGGTGGCCGCTGTCGACAGCGGCCCGCAGCAGCGGTTCCAGCCGGTGCTCGGCGTGGAAGCGGGGCCAGGCGGCCGGGTCGGCGACCGGCTCGCGCGGCGAGGTCAGCGGCAGCGGGCCCAGATAGCAGGGCTCCCCCGGCGTGCCCCACGAGGGGGCGGGACTCGCGTGCAGGGCTGCCAGCCGCCGCCCCAGCCGCTCGGCCGCCGCACGGTCCGGAGCACCCGGCTCCAGCCACTCCAGGACGAGCACGTCCCGCTCGACCGCCATCACCTCGGGCACCGGGACGGTACCGGTCGCCCGCAGCCGGGCCAGCCCCGCCGCCTCGGCGGCGAAGAAGTCCGCAGGCGCGGCGTCCAGCGCCTTGGCGAAGACCGTGACGGGGCCGCGGCCACGCCCCTCCGACCCCGCCGTACCCCGGCTCTCATCGGCGCGTTCGCCCCGGTAGGCGTCGTCGGCCAGTTCGACCCGGTGGCCGTCGTCGGCCAGTTCGCCCCGGTAGCCGTGGTCGGCCAGTTCGACCCGGTAGGCGTCGCAGATCGAGCCGCCACCGGTGGGGACGGCGGCCGTGGCGGGCCGCCCGAGCAGTTCGGCCGTACGGGCGACGGGGCGCGGTGGCGGTGGCGGTGGCGGGACGGCATCGGGCTGTCCCGCGTCCGAGCGCCCTGCTCCGGGGCTCTCCGCGCCGGGGTTCTCCGCGCCGGGCTGCCCCGCGTCGGAGCGCCCGGCTCCGCGGTCCCCGCCGTCGGCCGGGGACATCAGCCCGCCTCCCGTGCCTCGAGGGCCGCGCCGACCTCCGAGAGCAGCCCGGGTACGGCTGCCTCGACCATCTCCAGGCACGCCGTGAAACCGCGCTCGCCGCCGTAGTAGGGGTCGGGAACGCTCAGGTCGTCCGGGTCGGCCTCCGGGTCGTAGGAGCGCAGCAGCCGTACCCGCGCGGCCTGAGCGGTGGTGCGGGCGAGGGCGCGCAGTTCGGCGGCGTGGCCCGCGTCGAGGGCGACGACCAGGTCGTACCGCTCGAACCACTCCGACTCGAACTGCCGTGCGGTATGGGTCAGCGGGTAGCCCGCCTCCCGCAGCACCGCCGTCGTACGGGAGTCCTCCGCCTCGCCCAGATGCCAGCTGCCCGTCCCCGCGCTGCCGACCTCCACCAGCCCGTCGAGCCCCGCGTCCCGCACGTGCGCGCGGAAGACGGCCTCGGCCATGGGCGAGCGGCAGATGTTGCCCGTGCACACGAAACAGACGCGGTACATGCGCCTCAGTCCCGGTCCAGAACCATGTGCAGCGCCCAGGAGACGACCGAGATGATCAGGCCGCCGAGGAACGCCGTGCCGAACCCGTCCACGTGGAAGCTGACGTCGAGCTTGTCCGCCACCCAGGAGGTCAGCATCAGCATCAGCGCGTTGATCACCAGCGTGAACAGGCCCAGCGTCAGCACCAGCAGCGGCAGGGACAGCAGCTTGACCACCGGCTTGACCACGACGTTGACGACGCCGAAGATCAGGGCGACGACGACCAGCGTCAGCGCCTTCTCGCCCCCCGACCCGCCGGTCAGCTCGATGTCGCTGAGCAGCCAGGTCGCCACGGCGAGCGCCGCGGCGTTGGCCAGCGTCTTGATGAGGAAGTTCATACCCAGATCGTGGCAGAGATCGACGCCGGAGCGTACGGCCGGTGGGCGGCGGAGGCGGACCGGGCGGCGGAACCGGCCCGGGGAGAGGGACGACGGTGAAGGCTTTCCGGCTGGAGGACCTGGACGCGGAGCGGGCCGCGCACGACGGCGCGTACCTGAGGTTCCTTCGGGAGAGGAACATGTCGGCCGGCCTCTACGCGCTCGACGCGGGCACCGTCGACCCGCAGCAGCCGCACGAGCAGGACGAGGTCTACTTCGTCGTCAGCGGCCGGGGTGCCCTCACCGTCGGTGAGGAGACCACGCAGGTGGCGCGGGGCAGCGTCGTCTACGTACCGGCGCGGACGCCGCACAAGTTCCACCACATCACCGAGGACCTGCGCGTTCTCGTGGTCTTCTCGCCCCCTGAGGACTGAGCGCCCGCGCATCCGCAGGCTCCTGTACCCGGCGGGCCGCCGTACCCCGCGGGCCGCCGACGTTTCAGGGTTACCTCAGGGTCAGGTTCAGGGGAGGACCGGGGCACGAGCCGCCCCATCGCCTTGCGGACCCCTCTAGCATCGACGTCAGAGGGCACGACGCCTTCGAACACACCCAGAGACGGAGCACACAGTCATGGACGCGAAAGGCACCCTCGCCGGACTCCCCTGGTGGGTCACGTGGATCGTCATACCGGTGATCGCGCTCGTCGTCTTCGGCGGCCTGATCGCCAGCCTGGTCGGCTTCCTGGTCGGCCTGCTGTTCAAGGTCCTGGTCTTCGTCGCCCTGGTCGGCGGTGTCGTCTACCTCGTCCGCCGCTTCACGTCGGGCTCCTCCTCGCGCAGCGACTGGTGACCGCCCGCGCCGCCGCGCGGTGACGGGCGCGCCCCGTCCCGCGGAGGCGGCCTACGGCCCTCGTACCCGCGGCGGCGGCCGACGGCCCTCGTACCCGCGGTGCCGGCCGTCGGCTCTCGTACCCGCGGCGGCGGCCGTCGCGGCGGCGGCCGGTCTCGCGTGCTCGTCGCCGGGGGGCGGTGTCACTTCGGCTTGCGGCGGCGGCCACCCCGGCGGCCGGGGGCGGGTACGGCGGGCGGCGCCCCAGGCGGCGCGGAGCGCGGCGCTCCGCTTCCGCCCCGGTCCCCGTCCGCAGGCGCAGGCGTGGGCGTGGGCGCAGCCATGGACGAGGACGCGGCCCGCGAACGGTCGGCGGAGACGACCAGAGCCGCCAGCAGCGTCGTCACCGGCACCGAGGCGACAAGACCGATGGAGCCGACCAGGGTGCGGACGATCTCCTCGGCGACCACCTCGCTCGTGGCGACCATCGTCACGTCACTGCGCGCGATGGAGAACAGCAGCAGCAGCGGCAGCGCGGCACCCGCGTACGCCAGCACCAGCGTGTTGACGACGGACGCGATGTGATCCCGCCCGATGCGCATGGCGGAGCGGTAGATCTTGAGCCAGCTCGCCCCCGGATCCGCCTCCCGCAGCTCCCACACGGCCGACGTCTGGGTGACCGTCACGTCGTCCAGCACGCCGAGCGAGCCGATCAGCACCCCGGCCAGCAGCAGCCCCTGGATCTCGATGCCGGGATACAGCCCGTGCACCAGCCCCGTCTGGTCGTCGGTGTTGCCGGTCAGCTGGGCCCAGTCGATGAACAGCGACCCCAGCACTCCGATCAGCAGCAGCGACACCAGCGTCCCCAGCACCGCCACCGAGGTGCGGGCCGACAGCCCGTGGCACAGGTACAGCGTGGCCAGCATGATGGCGCTGCCCCCGATCACCGCCACCACCAGCGGATTCGACCCCTGGAGTATCGCCGGCAGGATGAACAGCGTCAGCACCGCGAAGCTGATGACCAGCCCGACCAGTGCCAACACCCCGCGCAACCGCCCCACCAGCACCACCACGAGCGCGAACACGACGGCGAGCAGCACCATGGGCACATCGCGATTGGTGTCGACGACGCTGTACTGCAGCTTGCGCGGCGCCTTCTCGGAGTACCCGACCACGACCTTCTGGCCGACCTCGTAGGTGCGGGTGGCATCCGGAGTGACGACCTCCGTGAAGGTGCGGCCCGCGTCCTTGCCCTCGGTGACCTCCACCGTCGCCTTGCGGCACGGGCCGTGCGCTCCCCCGCCCTGGCCCTGCGCGCCGCCCGCCGACTGCCCGGCCGAGCCGCCACCCGAAGCAGGCGGTGGCTGGCGGACGTTGACGTCACCGCAGTCGACCTCGACCAGCTTGGTCACCTTCGCACCGAACGTCGGCCGGTCGAAGCCGACACCCGAGTGATCGTGCGGGTGCCCTGGCGCCCCGCCGGGCCACAGCACCACCAGCCCTGCCAGCACCGCCACCGCGAACGGCACGAGCACGGCGGCGATCACCTTCCGCAAATGACGGGAGACGGGCGCCGCCGGCCCGTGCCCGTGCCCGTGCCCGTGCCCGTGGCCATGGGCGTGGCCGTGCCCGTTTCCTTGGGCGTGCCCGTGGGTGTGGCTTTGCCCATGAGCGTGCCCGTGCCCGTGGGCGTGACCGTGGTCTTGGCCGTACGCGGGGACTTGACCGTGCACGTGGCCTTGACCGTGCGCCTGCTGCGCGGGCGCGTAGCCGTAGCCCTCTCCCTGCACGGGTGCGTAGCCGTAGCCCTCTCCCTGCGCGGGTGCGGGTCCGTGAACCTCCCCCTGCACAGGGGGCCGGCCCGGCTCGGGAGGGTGGGCGGAGCCGGGCGCGGGGCCGCGGTGGGGCGTCGGTTGGTCCGGCGAGTGCGAGTGGGTCACCGACCGATCATCGCAAGAACGGCCATGCGGGGTGTTCAGTACGGGCGGTGTGCCGTTAGCGTAGAGACGCCTTTGCACATCGCGGGAGCTCCGAGCACGGGGCTGAGAGGGCGCTGACCTCCGTGATAAACCACGGAAGCCGCTGCGCCGACCGCCGAACCTGTTACCGGGTAATGCCGGCGTAGGGAGTGGGTCTCATGACCACGCAGGATGCACACGCGCGCCCCGAGAACACCTCGGACGCCACCGAGCCCGCGCAGCGCGCCATCGGCTCGCACAAGGGATATCTGCAAGGACCGCGCCCGGACATCCGGGTGCCCGTCCGACGCGTGCATCTCACCAACGGCAAGGACGTGACGCTCTACGACACCTCCGGGCCGTACACCGACCCCGCCATCGACACCGACGTGCGCCGCGGTCTCGCACCGCTGCGCGAGAACTGGATCATCCAGAGGGGGGACACCGAGGAGTACGCGGGCCGCGCACTGCGGCCCGAGGACGACGGACTCAAGCACACCAGCCCGCGCGGCGGACTGCTCCGGAGCGGATCGAGTGACCTGGCCGGCCTGGACGCCGTCTTCCCCGGCCGCCCACGCCAGCCGCGCCGGGGCCGCGACGGCGCCGCCGTCACCCAGCTCGCGTACGCCAAGCGGGGCGAGATCACACCGGAGATGGAGTACGTCGCACTCCGCGAGAACCTGACGCCCGAGTTCGTCAGGGACGAGATCGCGGGCGGCCGGGCCGTCCTCCCGGCCAACGTCAACCACCCCGAGACCGAGCCGATGATCATCGGGAAGAACTTCCTGGTGAAGGTCAACGCCAACATCGGCAACTCGGCCGTCACCTCCTCCATCGAGGAAGAGGTCGAGAAGATGACGTGGGCGACCCGCTGGGGCACCGACACCGTCATGGACCTGTCCACGGGACGCAACATCCACACCACCCGGGAATGGGTGCTGCGCAACTCCCCCGTCCCCATCGGCACCGTGCCGCTCTACCAGGCGCTGGAGAAGGTGGACGGCAAGGCCGAGGAGCTGTCCTGGGACGTGTACAAGGACACCGTCCTCGAACAGTGCGAACAGGGCGTCGACTACATGACGGTCCACGCCGGCGTGCTGCTGCGGTACGTGCCGCTGACAGCGCGCCGCAAGACCGGCATCGTCTCGCGCGGCGGCTCCATCATGGCCGCCTGGTGCCTCGCCCACCACAGGGAGAGCTTCCTGTACGAGCACTTCAGCGAGCTGTGCGAGATCCTGCGCGCCTACGACGTGACGTTCTCGCTCGGCGACGGGCTGCGCCCCGGATCGATCGCCGACGCCAACGACACCGCACAGATGGCCGAGTTGGACACCCTCGGCGAGCTCAACCGCATCGCCAAGGCGCACGACGTGCAGACCATGATCGAAGGCCCGGGACACGTCCCGATGCACAAGATCAAGGAGAACGTCGACCGGCAGCAGGAGGTCTGCGAAGAGGCCCCCTTCTACACCCTGGGGCCCCTCACCACGGACATCGCACCCGCCTACGACCACATCACCAGCGGCATCGGCGCCGCGATGATCGGCTGGTGGGGCACCGCGATGCTCTGCTACGTCACCCCCAAGGAACACCTCGGACTGCCCGACAAGGACGACGTCAAGACCGGCGTGATCACCTACAAGATCGCCGCCCACGCCGCGGACCTCGCCAAGGGCCACCCCGGCGCCCAGGACTGGGACGACGCCCTGTCCGACGCCCGCTTCGAGTTCCGCTGGGAAGACCAGTTCAACCTGGCCCTCGACCCCGACACCGCCCGCTCCTTCCACGACGAGACCCTCCCCGCCGAACCCGCCAAGACCGCACACTTCTGCTCCATGTGCGGCCCCAAGTTCTGCTCCATGAAGATCTCCCAGGAGATCCGCGAACAGCACGGCGCCACCATGGACGAGGTCGAGGCCGGAATGGCCGAGAAGTCCCGCGAGTTCGCCGCCGCGGGCAACCGGGTGTACCTGCCGATGGCCGAATGACCACCCGGGCGCCCGGGACGGCTGTGTAGAGTCCCACCGGGGCCCGAAGCCGCACGTTGGAGGTGCGACTTCGGGCCCCGGTGGGACTCTACACAGCCGTCCCG
>NZ_JASKYT010000334.1:0-8413 GCF_041028275.1 Streptomyces sp. PU-14G | reverse complement strand
CCACCGGCCCCTCCACCGGCCGCCTCGCCGCGCCGGCTGTCGACCCGGAACTGATGCGCCAGGTCATGAGCAGCTTCTGCACGGGCGTCGCGGTCGTCACCGCGACCGGCGACGACGGCACACCGGCCGGCATGGCCGTACAGTCCTTCGCGTCCCTCTCCCTCGACCCCCCGCTCGTCTGCTTCGCCCCCGCCCGCACCTCGACGAGCTGGCCGCGCATCCGGGCAGCCGGCCACTTCGCCGTCAGCATCCTGGCCGAGGACCAGCACACCCTCTCCCGCTCGTTCGCCGTCAGCGGCGGCGACAAGTTCGCCGGCGTCAGCTGGCAGCCCGGCCGCAACGGCGCCCCGCTCCTCGACGGCGCCCTCGCCCTGGTCGAATGCACCGTCGAAAACGAGCTGCCCGGCGGCGACCACACCATCGCGGTGGGCCGCGTCACCGCCCTCCACCAACCCCGCGAAGCGGGCCCCCTGCTGTACTTCCGGCGCACGTACGGCGGGTACGGAACCCATGCGGCGTGAGCGCGAGCAGGGGGCGCTGAACGGCGCACAGGTCCTGTCGCCATACTGGCCTCGTGGAGCAACGACCTGACACAGCCGAGCCCGCCGTGCTCAGCGCAGGCACGGACCCGACCTACGTACCCGGCCTCGACACCCTCACCGCCACCCCGGCGGAACCGGAACCCACCGACGACCAGGCGCCGCCGGAACCCGCCGACGGGAGCCAGGACGGCGAGGAGGCGACGGATCCCTCGCAGGTAGCCGAGACCGGGGCGGACCACGACGGTGCCGCCGCCGATGCCGCCGCCGGCACCGAAGCCGAAGCCGACTCCGACTCCGACTCCGCCCCAGACTCCGACGCCGACGAAGAGCAGGAGGAGGCGCCTCCCGAGGGGCCCTCGTTCGAGGTCTCGGACCGTCGGGCCGCCGTCATCGCGGACGGCCGCGGCGTGCTGCTTCGCCTGGACGACGCGGAGGCCCGGTTCGAATGGAGCGAGATCGGCGCCGTCGAAATCGGCACCGCCCGGTTCGGCCGCCGCTTCCAGGTCTGCGTCTGCACGACAGGCCACCGCCGCTTCGACGCGGAAGTCGAGGCGAGCTCCCGGAAGCAGGCCAAGGAGTGGGCCGACGACCTCGACTCCGTTCTCGACACCTGGTTCGACGACAGCGCGGAGTGACGGCGGCCGGCCGCCGCCCCGGACCCGGAAAGGCCCGGGGCTCAGTCCTCCGTGCGTGCGGAGCGGATCTGCCGTAGGCCGTGGCGGTCAGAGGGCGTCCGGGTCTACCCGTCCGCGTCGGGCGCGCTGTCGCCGAAGACCCGGGGCACCATCGCGGCGATGAGGCTGTCGACGTCGTACGGAGCGCGCAGGATGTCGGGGAGCGTCATCTCGTCCACGAGCAGGCCTGTCATCGCCAGGTAGAGCAGGGCGACGCCCATGTCGTCGCCGGGCATCCCGATCTCGTTGTGGTAGGCGATCAGGCCGTTGAACTCCTCCCGCAGGAAGCCCGTCAGTTCCTCGTACAGCTCGGGCCGCCGGGTGGCCTCCCAGGTGTGCGTAGGGGCTGGTGACCCCCTCGCTCAGGCCCGGTTCGTAGCTGCCGCGCCCCATCAGTGCCACCTCGAACCTGCGGTTGGGCCGGTCCGGGAGGCCCAGCGCCGCACGGGCCTGCGTGGGGACGGTCTCGGGCAGCTCCTCCCAGATCGCCGCGGCCAGGTCGTCGAATCCGTCGGGAATGGGAAAGAAGTCGAACTGTCCCTCGGGGCCCGCGATGAAACCGTCGAGGGTGACGGCGGCGTAGTAGACGAGCTTGCGAGACCAGTCATGCTCGTGGCGGACCGCGACCCGGCGGAGGTCGTGCGGGAGTTGAAGCAACAGGAGGGGGTCGACATCTGGCTGGTGGGCGGCGGAAAGCTGGCGGCCACACTGCTGGCGGAGATCGACGAGCTGATCATCAAGCGCAACCCGATCGTCGCCTGCGCCGGCGTCCCGCTCTTCGACGGGGCGTTCTCCCCGGCCGCGTTCCGGGCCGTCACCACCCGCGAGTACCCCTCGGGGGTCAGCAGGACGACCTACGAGCGGGAGCGGTGATCCGAGGCTACGCGCCGGGCCCCCCGTGGCCCGGGGTCTCCTGTTCCCGGGCCAGCTCGTCGAGGTCGGCCAGCATGTCCTCGGCGAGCCGGCGCTCGGCCTCGTAGTAGCGCTCCGCCCAGCGCAGCACCAGCCGGGGGTACGCCCACGAGGGCTCCCCCTCCGCGCCCTCGGCGTCCAGTTGTGCGCGGTGCACCATCTTGGCGGCGTTGGCCTGGTGTTCGCGCAGGATGTCGCGGGCCTGGTCCGGCTCCAGGAGGTGGCCGAGCCAGATGCGCAGCATCACGCCGTGCTTGAGCACGGGCGGTTCGACGGCCGCGCCGCGCGCCCACTCGCGCACGGCCCGCCGGCCGGCGTCCGTGATCGAGTAGACCCGCTTGTCGCGGTTGCCCGTCGCCTGCGGGACGCTGCGCGAGGTGACGTAACCGGCCCCCTCCAGGCGCTTCAGCTCGCTGTAGATCTGACTGAAGGAGGGCGACCAGTAGAAGAAGCTCAGCGACCAGTCGGCCCACTTCTTCAGGTCGTAGCCGGACAGCTCCTGCTCGAAGGAGAGCAGACCGAGTACCGCCCAACTGGTGGGCGGCAGCGGGCGCCGCTCGGGGACTCGACCGCCCTTCGGCGTTTCGCCGTCCGTGCCCGTGCTCTCCTCCGTCATCGCGCCCCGCACGCCTTTCGTACGCCGTGCGCGCCACCGCGCACCGCACCCTTTGAGTACCGGTGAGTACCGGCGCCTGCCGGATTCCTTACCCGATTCCTTACCCGGCCGCCGACTCTACGCTGTCGAGCGCGGCGAACCAGGGGGGCAGCGGGTCGGGGCCTGAGCTGCCGAACAGGCCTTCTCCACCCGGCGACGGGCCCCGCCCGCCCCGGCAACGAGCCCTCTCTGCTCTGAGGCTCGCGGAGCGAGGGCCGGAGCCCGCGCCCTCTACCCCGCGTTCGGGGGTCGCCCGGCCCGAGGGCGGGCGTGGGGCGCGGGCCCCGTAAGGCCGCGTCCCGGTCAGTGACACGCCTCGCTCAGCGAGGCAGGTATACCTGTTAGGAATACCTCATGAAGTTCTCGATGATCTTTGAAGCGCAGCTGGCGGACCCCTCGCCCGCCCAGGAACGGCAGGTCCTGCACGACTGCGTCGAGCAGGCCGTGCTCGCCGAGGAGATGGGATTCGACCGCGTCTGGGCGGTCGAACACCACTCGCTCGCCCAGTACGCGCACATGTCGGCCTCGGAGATCTTCCTGACGTGGGTCGCGGCACGGACGCGGCGCATCCGGATCGGCCACGGCGTGGTCACCATGCCGTTCGGCTACCAGCACCCGGTCCGGGTGGCCGAGCGGGCCGCGATGCTGGACGTCCTCAGCGGCGGCAGGGTCGACGTCGGCGCCGGGCGCGGGGCCACCAGGCAGGAGATGTCGATGTTCGGGGTGCGGCCCGAGGACACGTACCCGCAGATGGAGGAGGCGCTGCGGATCTTCTCCGCCGCCTGGCGCGAGGAGCGGTTCGAGTGGCACGGCTCGCTCGACATCGGCCCCGGCGCCGTCCTCCCCCGCCCCGTGCAGACCCCGCATCCGCCGCTGTTCATGGCGTGCAGCAAGCACGAGACGCTCAAGATGGCGGCCGAACTCGGGGTCGGCGCCCTGGTGATGGGGTTCGCCGGGGCCGACGACGTCCGCGCGATGCGCAAGGTCTACGACGACGCCCGCGCCGCCCGCGACGGAGAGCGCTTCGTCTCCGACCGTGCCAACGACCACCTCGCGGCGCTCTGCCCCACGATCGTGCTGGACGACGCCGATCTGGCGCTGCGCCTCGGCACCCGCGGCCAGCGCTTCTTCGCCGAGTCGATCGCCCACTGGTACGGCAACGCGCCCGCGCCGACGGCCTACGCCGAGTCCCTCGGATACACGGACCACGTGGCGGCCATGGCCAAGGACCGCGAGGAGCTGGTCGCCAAGCTGCACGAGGCCGACATCCCGGCCCGCCCGGTGGACACCGGCACGTTCAACGCCGAGCACGCGTACGGCGACGCGGCCCGCGCCGTCGACTACGTGCGGCAGCTCGCCGACATCGGTGTGGACGAGGTGATGTGCCTGATCCAGATGGGCACCGTGCCGCAGGAGGCGTGCCTGGAGACGATCCGGCAGTGGGGCGCACACGTGATCCCCCAGTTCCGGACGCGCGACGCGCACACGGACACGCACACGGACGCGGACGCGTGAGCGGGGAGGGCTGACAGATGACCGCGACCTCCTCCGCCGCTTCCCCGCACGGGCCCGCGCTCCCGGCGCACTCGCCCTTCGACCTGACCGGCCGCGTCGCCGTCGTCACCGGTGCGGCCCGCGGCCAAGGTGCCGCACACGCGCGGATGCTCGCCGCCGCGGGGGCCACCGTCGTACTGACCGACGTCCGGGAGGCAGACGGCACCGAACTGGCCGCGGCCATCGGCGCCGCGTCCACCCGCACGGACGCGGCGCTCTTCGTGCGGCACGACGTGTCCCGCGCCGCCGACTGGGACCGCGTCGTGGCCACCGTGACCGAGCGCTACGGCCGTCTCGACGTGCTGGTCAACAACGCCGCCCTGTGGCATACGGCGCCGGTCGGCGAGGAGAGCGAGGAGCGGTTCCGCACGCTCCTCGACGTCAACCTGCTCGGCCCCTTCCTCGGCATCCGCGCCGTGCTGCCCGCGATGCGCGAGGCGGGGGGCGGTTCCGTCGTCAACATCTCCTCCACCGCGGGCCTCACCGGCATACCGGGGCACGCCGCATACGGAGCGACCAAGTTCGGGCTGCGCGGGATGACGAGGTCGGCGGCGCTGGACGTGGCCGCCGACGGGGTGCGCGTCAACTCCGTCCATCCCGGCATGATCGACACTCCGATGATCGCCGGAGTGACGGGCGGCGGGGCACGGGTGCGCGAGCGCGAGTACCCCAACGTGCCGATGCGGCGCATCGGCACCCCCGAGGACGTGGCCCGCATGGTGCTCTTCCTGGCCTCGGACGCCTCCTCGTACGTGACCGGCGCGGAGTTCGCCGTCGACGGCGGTCTGGCGGCCCGATGAGCGAGCGGCGGACGGAGAGCGGAACAGTGCCGGGGGCCGGGGCGGCCGACGCGCTGACGCCGGCGGCCCGAAGGATCGTGGACGCGATGAGCGAGGCGTTCGGCGAGCTGGGGCCCGACACCGACGTGCGTCGGCAGCGGCGGCTGGCGGCGCGGACGTCCAGCGTGCCGCGTCCGCTCGCCTCGGTCGGGGACCGGGCGATACCCGGCGCCGTACCGGGCACCACCCTGCGGGTCCGCGTCTACCGGTCGGCGGACACGCCGCGCAGCGAGGCGCCCACCGTCCTCTTCTTCCACGGCGGCGGCTGGGTGCTGTGCGATGTGGACACCCACGACGGGCTCTGCCGCGAACTCGCCCACCTGACCGGTGCGCTGGTCGTCTCCGTCGACTACCGGCTCGCCCCCGAGCACCCGGCGCCCGCGGCCGTCCAGGACGCGTACGCGGCGCTGCGCTGGGCCGCGGAGCGGATACGGGAGCAGGAGGGCGGCGACCCCGCGAGGATCGCCGTCGCGGGTGACAGCGCGGGCGGCGCTCTGGCCACCGCGGCCTGTCTGCTCGCCGCGGAGCGGGGCGGCACCCTGCCGGTGGCACAGCTCCTGGTGTATCCGGCGCTGGACGCGCGGCTGGCGACCGGCTCCATGCGGACCTACGGCGACGCCGGCGGGTACTTCCTGACCACCTCGGACATGCGCTGGTACTGGGACCACTACCTCGCAGGCGCCGCTCCCACCGCGTACACGGCGCCGTCACTGGCCACGGACGAGGAACTGCGCGCCATGCCGCCCGCCTACGTCCTGACCGCCGGGTGCGACCCGCTGCGCGACGAGGGCCTGGCCTACGCGGACCGGCTGCCGTCCGCGCGGCAGCGCACCGCGCCCGGCGTCTTCCACGGCTTCCTCGGCTTCCTCGGCCTCCTCCCCGAGGCCCAGGAGGCCCTTCAGGAGGCGGCGGCCTGGCTGCGGGAGATGCTGGCTTCCCGGACGTGACACACAGACCACTCGCGCCCCCCTCTCCCTGCACACCCCACTAAACCCTTTCCCCCCTCGTGCACCTTTTGCGCGCCTCCTCCCGATGGCCTAGCGTCTAACGGGACGTGTGACCCGCGAGGAGGCGCCCATGAGCACCGTGACGGCCCGCGACGGCACGGAGATCTTCTACAAGAGCTGGGGCGAGGGCCCCGCGGTCGTCTTCATCCACGGCTGGCCCCTCGACGCCGACGCCTGGGACGACCAGCTGAAGCTCGTCGCCGAGAACGGCTACCACGGCATCGCCCACGACCGCCGCGGCCACGGCCGCTCGGCACAGCCCTGGGACGGCTACGGCTTCGACACCTTCGCCGAGGACCTCAACTGCCTCCTCACCCACCTCGACCTGCGGGACGTGGTGCTGGTCGGACACTCCATGGGCGGGGGCGAACTGGCCCGCTACATCGGACTGCACGGCGCGGGGCGGGTCAGCAAGGCCGTCCTGCTGTCGGCGATCACGCCCGCCATGCTGCGCTCCGACGGCAACCCCGAGGGCGTGCCGGGAGAGGTGTTCGACGACATCAGGGACGGCATCCTGCGGGAGCGCTCGCAGTACTGGCAGGAGCTGGCCGGGCAGTTCTTCAGCGCGGACGCCCCGGGAACCCGTGCCACGCAGGGCAACAAGGACGCCTTCTGGTACATGGCCATGCACCAGAGCATCAAGGCGGGCGTCGACTGCGTGACGGCCTTCCAGCACGCGGACTTCACCGACGATCTGCGGCGGTTCACCTTCCCCACCCTCGTCGTCCACGGCGACGACGACCGCATCGTGCCCCTGGAGGCCACGGCCCGCCGGGCCGCGGACCTCCTCCCGGACGCGACGCTGAAGGTCTACGAGGGCGGCTCCCACGGCCTCGCCCTGGTCCCCGGCGACAAGGAGCGCTTCCACCAGGACCTGCTGGCCTTCCTCGGAAGCTGAGCGGCAACGGCCCCCGCCGCACCGGCCGGCCGGTTCCGTCAGGGCTCCGGCTCGCCCACCAGGAGTGCGTCGCGCAGGGTGGCCAGGTCGTCGTCGGCCAGGTGCAGGCCCGAGGACAGGTAGTGGTCGAAGGTGCCGTAGTCGCGGTCGACGCGGGCGAAGGACGCGTCGAGGTAGGGCTCCCGCACGCCGAGCAGCGGCTCGTAGGCGTCCTCCACCGCGTCGGGCAGGTGGGCGCGGGCCTGGCGGTTGTAGGAGGTCAGGTAGCGGTTGGAGGCCAGGTAGTCGCGTACGACGGTGGAGCGGGGCACGCCCAGCGCGGTGAGGAGGGCCGCCGAGGCCCATCCGGTGCGGTCCTTGCCCGCGGTGCAGTGGTAGAGGACCGCCTTGCCGTCGGGGTCCGCTGCCGCGCCGAACAGGTCGCGGTAGGCCTCGCGACCGGTCTTCTTGGCGACGAAGTCGCCGTAGGAGTCCCGCAGCAGCGTGCGGGCGTGCTGCGCCGAGGTGGGCTGGGTGTTGGCGATGGACTCACCGCCGCCGAGCACGTCGAGCCGCCGCGCCCGCTGCCCCTTGCCGAGGGCGTCGGGCTGCTTGCGTGCCTCGCCGGCGGTGCGCAGGTCGAGCACGGGGTCGATGCCGAGGCGGCGCAGCGTGCGGCGGTCGGCGGCGGAGAGCCGGTCGAGGCTCGCCGAACGGTAGAGCTTGCCCATCGCCACCCAGCGCCCGTCGGTGGTGCGGTACCCGCCCGCGTCGCGGAAGTTGGGGACGGAGGCGAGGTGGAGGGAGCGGTCGGCGAGCCGGAGAGAGCGGCCCTTGTCGGGCACCAGTCGGAACCACCGGCGCCCGTCCTGCTCCGGTGCCCGCAGGGTGACCGCGTCACGCGCCTCCCCTTCGGCGACCGGACCGCTCTTGTTCCCGCCCTCGGCCCCCTCCGCGCCCTCCCCTTCGGCGTAGACGGTGACCGAGCCTGCGCCCGGGGCCGACCAGCGCACCGTCGAGGTGCCGTCCGCGTGGTCGGTCACCACGGCGGAGGTGAACGGGATGACGCCCGGCGCCACTTCCCCGCTCCCCTGGCGGGTCTCGTTGCCGCACCCTGCCGCCACCAGGGCGACGACGCCGACCGCCGCCCCGACCCGCGCACGTTTTCGGCCCCTCGGGGCTCTGTATGTCAGTCGCATGCCGTGAACGTAGGAAGGGCGGCGCGGCCCTGACAGGCGCGCGCCCGGTGACCGGGACGGGCCCCCGGCCCGCAGGCGACGGCGAGGGCTCCTCGTCCCGCCCGACCCGGGCCAGACCTCCTCACCCCGCCCGGTCCGGGCCAGAGCTCCTCGC
>NZ_JASKYT010000333.1:0-7294 GCF_041028275.1 Streptomyces sp. PU-14G | reverse complement strand
GTGACGGCCGGGTTGCTGCCTGAGCTGGCTGTTCCGGCGTTGCGGCTGGGTGATGCCGGTGGGGCGGTCGGTTCGGTGGAGGTGGGGCCGTGTCGTTCGGTGGTGGCCAATACGGCGTATGTGATCTACACGTCCGGGTCCACGGGTCGGCCGAAGGGTGTGGCGGTCACCCATCGAGGGGTGGCTGCCCTGGTCGCTACTCAGGCCGGTCGGCTCGGTGTCACCGCGGACAGTCGGATCCTGCAGTTCGCGTCGCCGAGCTTCGACGCCTCGGTGTGGGAGATGTGCATGGCGCTGCTGTCCGGGGCGACCCTCGTCCTGGCCGACCAGAGCGCGCTCGCGCCGGGGGCGCCGCTGGCCGGGACTGTCGACACGCACCGGGTGACGCACGTGACACTCCCGCCTGCCGTGCTACCCGCTATGCCCGAGGGGTCGATGGAGACCATTGAGTGCCTGGTGGTCGCTGGTGACGCGGTTTCGCCGGAGTCGGTGGCCACCTGGTCGGCCGGACGCCGGATGATCAACGCCTACGGGCCGACCGAGACCACAGTGTGCGCCACGATGAGCGGGCCGCTGACGGGTGAGGGCGAGGTGCCGCCGATCGGCCGGCCGATCGAGAACACGCGGGTGTATGTGCTGGACGGTGCGCTCCGTCCGGTGCCGCCGGGCGTGGCCGGTGAACTGTACGTGGCCGGCGAGTCGCTCGCGCGTGGCTACCTGGGCCGGCCGGCTCTCACCGCGCAGCGGTTCCTGGCCTGCCCGTTCGGCCTGCCGGGCGAGCGGATGTACCGCACCGGGGACGTAGTGGCCTGGACGGCGGATGGCGAACTCGTCTTCCGGGGCCGCGCCGACGACCAGGTCAAGATCCGCGGATACCGCATCGAGCCCGGCGAGATCGAGGCGGCACTGACCTCCCACCCCGACGTGACACAGGCTGTCGTGGTGTGGGACGACCGGCCGGGGGACCGGCGCCTGGTGGGCTACGTCGTACCCGCCGTGCACGGGACCGACCACGCCGCCCTGGAGCAGGTCGACGAGTGGCAGCAGGTCTATGAGCAAGTGTATTCGGCCACCGAACCGACGGCGTGGGGCGAGGACTTCCGAGGTTGGAACTCCAGCTACACCGGTGCCCCGATCCCGCTGCCGCAGATGCTGGCGTGGCGGGACGCCGCGGTGGCGCAGGTGGCCTGCTGGTCGCCGCGGCGCGTGCTGGAGCTGGGTGTCGGTTCCGGGCTGCTACTCTCCCAGCTCGTCGCCGAAGTGGAGGAGTACTGGGGCACGGACATCTCGCCCGCGGCGATCGACCGGCTGCGCGCCCAGGCGGACCTGGCCGGCTGGGGAGACCGCGTGCGGCTGAGGTGTCGGCCCGCGCAGGATACGTCGGGGCTGCCCCGCGGCTACTTCGATACCGTCGTGCTCAACTCCGTCGTCCAGTACTTCCCGGACGACGACTACCTGGACGAGGTGTTGAGCCGGGCGATGGAACTGCTCACTCCCGGCGGGCGCATCGTCGTGGGAGACGTCCGGCGAGCAGCGTCGCTGCGTGTGCTGCAGGCCGCCGCGCAGCGAGTCCGGCATCCGGCCGCGGCCCCGTCCACCGTGCGAGCCGCGGTGGAGCAGGCTGTGCTGCTGGAGAAGGAACTCGTCCTCGACCCGGAGTGGTTCACCCGCTGGGCCAAGCGGCACGGCGCCGGTGTCGACATCCGGCTGAAGCCCGGCCGGGCGCACAACGAGCTGACACGCCACCGCTACGAGGTGACGCTGCACCGCACGCCGGCGGACGCCGAGCCGCTCGGTGCCCTTCCGGTCCTGGTCTGGGGCCGGGACGCCGACGACCTCGGCGGCGTGGCGGAACTCTGCCTCCGCCGGGGCGCGACGCCGCTGCGAGTCTCGGGGATCCCCAACGCCCGGCTGGCCGGGGAGGTCGCGGGGGCCGCCGCGACCGCGATCGGCGGCCCGCCTGTGACGCGTGCTCCGGCAATCGACCCGCAGGAGCTGTGCGACTGGGCCGACGCACGGGGCTGGGGTGTCCTGGAGACCTGGTCGGCCGGCGCGGTCGAGTGCTTCGACGCGATCGTCTTCCCCGGCGGCACAGCTGTCGGCCGGGTGTTCACGGACGGGTACCTGCCCTCGGCATGGGACGACCAGGTTCTGGCGAACGACCCGGCCGGGGCCCGCGAGGTAGGGAGGCTGGTCACCGCCTTGCGCGGGTACACGGGGGAGCGGCTGCCGGACTACATGGTGCCGTCGGCCGTGGTAGCCATCGGTGAGATTCCCCTGACGCCGAACGGCAAGCTGGACCGGCGGGCGCTTCCGGCCCCCGACTACGCCGGCGTGTCGACGGGCCGGGCCCCGCGCACACCCCAAGAAGAAGCGCTGTGCGGGCTGTTCGCCGAAGTGCTGGGCCTCGACCGAGTCGGTATCGATGACGACTTCTTCGCCATGGGCGGGCACTCGCTGTTGGCCACCCGGCTGGTCAGCCGTATCCGGACCGTACTCGATGTCGACCTGCCCATCCGGGTGGTGTTCGATGGTCCGACTGTCGAGAAGCTGGCCGCGCGCCTTTCGGCGGGGCAGCGCACACGCCCGGACCTGCGGCGGGTGGCGGAGCGCCCTGACCGTGTGCCGTTGTCCTTCGCGCAGCGGCGGCTGTGGTTCATCGACCAGTTCGAGGGCCCCTCGGCGACGTACAACACTCCGTTCGTGCTGCGTGTACGCGGGGAGCTGGACGTGGCGGCACTGGAGTCCGCGGTGCGGGACGTGGTGGCCAGGCACGAGAGTCTGCGTACGTTGATCGTCGAGGACGACGCGGGTACTCCGTACCAGTGCCCGCTGGCTCTCGGCGAGGCGCGGGTGAGTGTGCCGGTGGTCGAGTTGGCGCCGGAAGCGGTGGGTGGCGCTGTCGCCGCGGCCGTGGCGCAGCCGTTCAACCTGTCCGTGGAGATCCCGGTGCGGGCGACGCTGTTCCGGTGCGCGGCGCAGGAGCATGTCCTCGTGCTGGCGACACACCACGTCGCGGCGGACGGGGAGTCGATGGTGCCACTGGCGCGCGACCTGTCCGCGGCGTACGGGGCGCGGGTGCGGGGTGTGGCGCCGGATTGGGCGGAGCTGCCGGTGCAGTACGCCGATTACACGTTGTGGCAGCGGGAGTTGCTGGGGGAGGAGTCCGACAACGGCAGCGTGCTGGCGGAGCAGGTGGCGTACTGGCGCGACGAACTGCTGGGTAGCCCGCAGCCGCTGCAGATGCCGACCGACCGGCCGCGGCCACCGACGGCTTCGCACCGCGGCGACTCGGTGGACTTCAGCCTCGATCCTGAGCTGCTGGCCGCGATCGAGGAACTGGCCCGCGAGCGGGGTGCGACGACGTCGATGGTGCTGCAGGCGTCGCTCGCGGTGCTGCTGCACCACCTCGGTGGTGGCGACGACCTGACGATCGGCTCGCCGATTGCCGGTCGCACCGACGAAGGCCTGAGCGAACTGGTCGGGTTCTTCGTCAACACCTGGGTGCTGCGTGCCGACCTGTCGGGGAACCCCACGTTCGAGGAACTGCTCGGCCGGGTGCGGGACAAGGCGGTGGCCGCGTACGACAATCAGGACGCCCCGTTCGAGCGGCTGGTGGAGTCGCTGAACCCCGAGCGGTCCACCGCCTACCACCCCCTGTTCCAAGTGATGTTCGCGTGGCAGAACGTCGCCCGGTCCGACTTCGAGCTCCCGGGCCTGCAAGTGGCGCTCGAACCGGTGTCGACCGGAACCGCGAAGTTCGACCTTTTCTTCAATATGGCCCAGCTCACCGGCGAGGGCGCCGTCGGCGTCGTCGAGTACGCGACGGATCTGTTTGAGCGGGGCACGGTGGAGGGGCTGGCGGCGCGTTTTGTGCGGGTGTTGCGGCAGGTGGCTGCGGAGCCTGGTGTCCGGGTCGGGTTGGTTGATGTGTTGGAGTCGGTTGAGCGTGAGGTGGTGGTGCGGGGGTTCAACAAGGCGGTGGTGGAGGTGCCGGCGGTGCCGGTTCCGGTGTTGGTGGAGCGGCAGGTGGCGTTGTCGCCGGGTGCGTTGGCGGTGGTGTGCGGTGAGGTGTCGTTGACGTATGGGGAGTTGAACGCACGGGCGAATCGGCTGGCGCGTGTGCTGGTGGGGCGTGGAGTGGGGCCGGAGTCGGTGGTGGCGTTGGCGTTGCCGCGTAGTGCGGATCTGGTGGTGGCGTTGTTGGGGGTGTTGAAGGCTGGTGGAGCGCATTGTGGCTGAGGGTCGTCCAGGTCTGGTGGTGACGGACAGGGCGACTTTGGGTGTGGTGCCTGGTGGTGGTCTGCCGTCGTTGTGTGTGGATGAGGTTGATTTCGGTGGGCCTGGTGGGGGCGGTGATCTTGGTGATGAGGAGCGTTTGGCTCCGCTGCTGCCGGAGCACGCCGCCTATGTGATGTACACCTCCGGCTCCACCGGGACGCCGAAGGGCGCGGTCATCACCCACCGGAACGTGGTGAACGGGGTGCTGGGCCTGACGACGTCCGTGGGGGTCGGAAGGGAGCCGCGGACGCTGGCGGGAACGTCGGTCGGTTTCGACGTATCGGTCTTCGAGACCTTCACCACTCTGTGTGCCGGCGGCACCGTCGAAGTGGTGCGCGACGTCGTGGCGCTGGCTGAGCGGGACAGCTGGAGCGGCGGCGTGATCAGCACGGTGCCGTCGGTCTTCGCCGAACTGCTGGACCAGGTGGCAGGCAAGGTCACTGCCGACACCGTGGTCTTCGCCGGTGAGGCGTTGCCGGCGTCGCTGGTGTCCCGGGTGCGTGAGGCGATCCCCGGCGTGCGGGTCGTCAACACCTACGGCCAGAGTGAGACCTTCTACGCCACCGCCTTCGCGCTCCCGGGCACGGAGGCGTGGGCAGGTCGGGGGAGTGTGCCCATCGGAGGCCCGCTCGCGAACGTCAGCGTCTGCGTACTGGGCGCCGGGCTCGCGCCAGTGCCGCCAGGGGTGGCCGGCGAGCTGTACGTGGCGGGGACCGCCGTCGGACGCGGCTATCGCGGGCGCGGTGGGCTGACCGCGGAGCGGTTCGTGGCCTGCCCGTTCGGTCCCCCCGGGGCGCGCATGTACCGCACCGGCGACCTGGCCCGCTTGAATGCCGACGGGCAGCTGGAGTACGTCGGCAGGGCCGATGCGCAGGTCAAGGTACGGGGGTTCCGTATCGAGCCGGGCGAGGTCGAGGCCGCCCTGACCGCGCACCCGGCAGTGGCGGATGCCGTAGTCACCGTCCACGACAGGCGGGACGGCGGTAGGCAGCTCGTCGGCTACGTGGTCGCCGCGGGCCCCGACGACGCCTCCCGCGCTGTCGAGGAGTTCGGCTTCGGTGACGGCGATGTGGACCTGACGGCCGGTGTTTCGGTGCGGGAGTTGCGCAGGTTCGTGGCGGGGCGGCTACCGGAGTTCATGGTGCCGGCGGCGTTTGTGGTGCTGGATCGGCTGCCGCTGGCGCCGAACGGGAAACTGGACCGCGCGGCTCTGCCGGAGCCGATGTATGAGGGGACGGCCTACCGGGCGCCACGCACTCGGGAGGAAGAGGTACTGACTCAGGTCTACGCCGAGGTGCTGGGCCTGGAACGGGTCGGCATCGACGACGACTTCTTCGCAGTCGGCGGCGACAGCATCCGCTCCATCCAGGTCGTTTCCCGGGCCCGCGCACAGGGTGTCGAGGTCAGGCCGCGGCAGATCTTCGAGTGCCGTACGGCGGCCGAGCTGGCCGACGTCGCGTCGGCTGCCCGGCCCACACGTCCCGCGCTGGAGGAGTTGCAGGGCGGTGGCGTCGGCTGGATGCCGCTGCCGCCGATCGCGCGGTACGTGCGGGAGCTGGGTGGTGGCTTCGACAGGTTCTCGATGTCGACGATCATCGAGCTGCCGGCGGGCATCGACCGTGCTGGGCTGCTGGCCACGCTGACCGCTGTCGCGAACCACCACGACGTGCTCCGCTCCACGCTGCCGCCCGGCGACGGACGGGGCATGCGGATCGACCCTGCCGGTGCTCTCGACCCGGCGGAGCTGCTGCGCCGCGTGGCCTGCGACGGCCGCTGGGGCGAGGCGTGGCGGCGCTCGGCGCTGTCCGAGTTGGATGCGGCGGCGGGCCGGTTGGATCCGGCAGCCGGTGTGATGGCCCAGTTCGTGTGGTTCGCTCCCGAGCGGGGTGCGGGCCGGCTCTTGGTCGTGTTGCATCACCTGGTCGTGGACGGAGTCTCGTGGCGGATCCTGTTGCCGGATCTGGCCGCTGCCTGGCAGCAGGTACGGGCTGGGCGCACGCCGCAGCTCGCCCCCGTGGGTACGTCCGCGCGGCGCTGGGCGCACGCGCTGGTCGAGGAGGCATCGAGCCCGGAGCGGGTGGCGGAACTGACCTTCTGGCAGACCATGCTGGAGAAGCCGGAACCGCTGTTGGGGTCCCGGGCGCCGGACCCTGCCCGCGACGTCATGTCCACGGTCGAGTCTTTGAGCGTGGGACTGTCCGCCGCGGTCACCGAAGCACTGCTGACCTCGGTGCCCGCAGCATTCCGCGGCGGTGCCAACGACGGCCTGCTGGCCGGCCTCGCCCTGGCGCTCGCGAAGTGGCGGCGCATCAGAGGCGTCGACGAAACGTCGACGCTTGTCCGGCTCGAGGGCCATGGCCGTGAGGAAGGCGTGGTGCCGGGCGCGGACCTGTCGCGGACGGTCGGCTGGTTCACCAGCATGTTCCCCGTCCGCCTCGATGTCGCCGGCGTCGACATCGACGAGGCCATCGCCGGCGGCCCCGACGTCGACCGTGCGGTCAAACTGGTCAAGGAGCAACTGCTCGCCGTTCCCGACAAAGGCGTCGGTTACGGCCTGCTGCGCTACCTCGATCCCGAGTCGGCTGCCGTACTGCGCGAACGCCCCACAGGCCAGGTCTCGTTCAACTACCTGGGCCGGTTCTCCGCTGCGGACATGCCCGAGGAGCTGCGCGGGCTGGGCTGGACCGAGTCCGCCGACGCGGTCGGTCTGCTGCCGGAGCTCGACGCGGACATGCCCGCGATGTCGACGGTCGACGTCAGCGCCTATGTCGTCGAATCGGCGGAGGGCCCACGGCTCGATGCCGTGTTCCGCTTCCCTTCGGGGGTGCTTGGGCAGGGTGAGGTGCGGGAGTTGGCCGATCTGTGGTGTGGCGCACTGGAAGGTCTGGCGCGGCATGTCGCCGAGCCGGGTGCGGGCGGGTTGACGCCTTCGGATGTCCCGTTGGTGCGGGTTGGGCAGCGTGACCTGGAGTTGTGGGAGAAGCGGTATCGGGGTCTGGTGGATGTGTGGCCG
>NZ_JASKYT010000332.1:0-8520 GCF_041028275.1 Streptomyces sp. PU-14G | reverse complement strand
GCCCCGAAGGCTCGGGTCGTCCCGGCTTCCCCGGCCCCGGCGCCCCTGGCGGCCCCGGCTCCGAGGGGAACGGGGCGCCTGGCTTCCCGGGTGCCCCGGGTGGTCCCGGCGGGCCCGGCGCGCCGGCTGGCCCTGGCGGTCCCGGCAGCCCCGGTGGTCACGGGCCCGAGGGGCCTGGCGCTTCCGGACCCGAGGGCCCTGGCGGCCCTGGTTTCCCGGGCGGCCCGAGTGCGCCGAGCACGCCGGGTGGCCCTGCGGGTCCTGGCGGTCCCGGCGGTCCTGGCTTCCCCGGCGGTCCCGGTGAGCCCGGAGGCCCCGGCGGCCCTGGTGAGCCCGGAGGCCCCGGCGGTCCTGGTGTGCCCGGCGGCCCGGTCCCGGACGGACCGGGCGCCGGCGGGCAGCACGGTCCCGGTGGCCCTGCGGGTCCCGGTGGCGGCCCCGGTGGACCGCCGCCGCCCGCCGCGCCGGGCGGCCCGGCGGGTCCGGCAGGGCCGGGCGCCGGTCCGTACGGTCCCGACGCGGGACGGCCCGCCGCTCCGGGCGAGCGTGAGCCGGGGACTCCCGGCTGGCCGGGCGGACCCGGGGGACCGGGTCAGGAAGGGCCCGGGCAGCCGGGCTCGCCCGATGCCGGCCCCGGGTGGCGTCCCGGAGCCGGAGGCGTGGGCCCCGACGGTCCGGCCGGTCCCGGCCCGCAGACTCCGCACGCACCCGGTGTTCCCGCAGGGGTGCCGGGCCAGGGGCAGCCGTTCCCGGCGAACGAGGCCTACGGCGGGCAGCCCACCAGTGGAGACTGGGAACTGTCCCCGCCGGGGCCGGCCGAGCAGCGCCTCGGCGCCCCTCAGGCGCCCCCGCGTGCGCCCGAGGGGCAGCCGGGTCAGCCCGGTCCGACCTCTCCGCCTCCGGGCGCACCGGCCCCGCAGGGACCGGGTGCCCCAGGGGCGCCGGAGTTCGCACCGCAGGGCGGAGCCGCCGTCCCGCAGGGAGGCGGTGCGTGGACGGCGCTTATCGGTCCCGACCGGGAGTACTTCGCGGCGATGATGCAGCGCAGCGGCCCGGAGGCCGCGTCGCTGAACCTGCCCGCCTACTCTCCGGAGCAGCAGTTGCCGCTGACGGGTCCGCAGGTGACGATCGGCCGGCGCCGCGCGTCGACGGGGGAGGCGCCGGACATCGATCTGGGGCGTCCGCCGGAGGACCCGGGGGTGTCGCACCAGCACGCGGTGCTGGTGCAGCAGCCGGACGGTTCGTGGTCGGTGGTGGACCAGGACTCGACCAACGGCACCACGCTCAACGGCGCGGAGGATCCGATACAGCCGTTCGTGCCTGTTCCGCTCAAGGAGGGCGACAGGGTGCACGTGGGCGCCTGGACGACGATCACGCTGACGCGGCGGTAGTCCGCACCGGGTGGGCGCACCGGCAGGTGCGCCCACCCGCCGGCTTCCGGAGCCACCCGCCGGCTTCCGGAGCCACCCGCCGGCTTCCGGAGCCACCCGCCGGCTTCCGGGGACCCGGGTGGTGGCTTCCACGGGCCCTGGTGGTGGGCGCCGAGGGGCGGTTACTTGTCCAGCGGGACGGGGGCCCGGCCCGCTTCGAGGGCGAGCGCCTGTTCGTCGACGATGCGGATGCCCCGCGCGTCGAGCGCCCGCTTGACGCGCCAGCGCAGCTCGCGCTCGACGCCGAGGCTCTTCTCCGGCATGGTTTTGACGGAGACGCGCAGCACCATGGAGTCGAGTGTCACCTCGTCCAGGCCGAGGACTTCGACGGGTTCCCACAGGACTTCGTCCCAGGGGCTCTCCTTGCTCATCTCCGCGCCCGCGGTCAGGACAGCGGCGCGCACGTCTTCGAGGTCCTCGTCGGCGCGTACCCGTACGTCGAGGGTGGCCATGGCCCAGCCCTGGCTGAGGTTGCCGATGCGTTTGATCTCGCCGTTGCGGATGTACCAGATCTCGCCGCCGTCGCCGCGCAGCTGTGTCACCCGCAGGCCGATCTCCATGACGACGCCGGAGGCCTCGCCGGCGTCGATGCGGTCGCCGACGCCGTACTGGTCCTCCAGGAGCATGAACATGCCGGCGAGGACGTCCATGACCAGGTTGCGGGCGCCGAAGCCGAGTGCCACGCCCGCGACGCCCGCGCTGGCGAGCAGTGGCGCCGGGTTGATGCCCAGCCCGGACAGCACGGTCAGTGCCGCGGTGCCGAGGATCACGAAGGAGGCGACGCTGCGCAGGATGGAGCCGATGGCGGCGGACCGCTGCCGTCGGCGTTCTCCGCTGACCAGCAGTCCGCGCAGCGCGTTGCCGCTGTCGACGATCTCCGCGCGGCGGTTCATGCGGGTTATGAGCTGGGTGATGGCCCGGCGGATGAGGTAGCGCAGGACGACGGCGACGACGCAGACGAAGACGATGCGCGCCCCCGAGGCGAGCCAGTCGGTCCAGTTGTCCTGGATCCACCCCGCGGCCTCGCTCGCGCTGTCCTGGGCGTCCTCGAGGGACCTCGGCGGCTGGGGTCCGTCGGGCGGGGGAGAGGCGCTGAGCAGCCAGTACACAGGATCGACCTTCCGTGCGAGTCACATCCACAGGGCACACGAACGGATGCCTCGACCACACTAACGGCGCAGGGGCTTCACATTTGGTGCCACAGAGCAGTATGGGGCCAGGCGTTCGAGGGAGGTGTTCGATCCCGCGGCGGTGGTGTGCGGTGTGGTCCAAAACACGCTGAGCTCGTTGCCCGGTCGTGGTGGCGGAGTGACCAGGGCACGGGACACACTGAGGGGAGATCGTCACGGCGCGAGCCACGCGCCGCCGACGTACAAGGAGGCACCGTGCCGCATGTCCTGGTCCTCAACGCGTCGTACGAGCCGCTCGGCGTCGTACCGCTCCGCCGCGCGCTCGTTCTCGTCCTCAACGAAAAGGCTGTCAGCCTGGAGGACTCCGGCGCCCTGATGCACAGCGCGACTCGTGTGATACCCGCGCCCAGTGTCGTCCGTCTCAAGCGTTTCGTGAGGGTGCCCTTTCGCGGCAGTGTTCCGCTCACGCGCCGGGCGTTGTTCGCCCGGGACGGCGGCCGTTGCGCTTACTGCGGTGGCGTCGCAACCAGCGTCGACCACGTCATTCCGCGCAGTAGGGGCGGGGTGCACGCCTGGGAGAACGTGGTGGCCGCCTGCCGCCGCTGCAACCATGTGAAGGCCGACCGCCATGTCGCCGAGCTGGGCTGGAGGTTGCGTCATCAACCCGCGCCGCCGTCCGGTCTCGCGTGGCGGATCATCGGCACGGGGCACCGGGATCCGCGCTGGCTGCCGTACCTGATGCCATACGGCGCGGACGACGATCTCGCCCGGATCGACGGCAGGGCCACTGCCTGAGTTCCGGGCTTTGTTGTGTCGGGTGACGGGCGCGGTGGGGGCCGGTCAGGAACGGTCCCCGCCGCGGCGCGCGTGCTGTGCGCCGCCGCCGCCGTCGACCTGGTAGATCTCCACGGACCACAGGGAGATGCCGAACCGGGTCGCCCGCCGGTCGCCGACGACCCGCACGTAGCGGATGTCGCGAGGGGTGTCCATGCGGACGGACTCCTTGCCGCCCTCGCCGTCGCGCACGGTGGCCGCCGTGCGCCACCGTTCGCCGTCGGGGGAGACCTGGACGCGGTAGCGGGAGGCGTAGGCGTCCTGCCAGCGCAGCACCACCTGTCCCACGCGTGCGCGTTTCGCCAGCTTCAACTGGACCCACGCGCCGTCCTCGGCGGGGGAGGACCAGCGTGTGCCGCGTTTGCCGTCGGCGACTGCGGCGGCGGGGAAGTCCCCGGTCTCGTCGGCGGAGGAGGTGGCGTGCGCGTGGCGGGCCAGGTCGGGGCCCGAGGTGCGCGGGTACGCCCGCACGGTCAGTGTGGTGTGTTCGCCGCCGAAGGAGACGGGGACGCGGTAACTGCCGCTCCTGACCGAGTCGTCGACGGTGACACGCAGCGGGACGTCGACCGTGTCGCCGCGCCGCACGGTCGTGCGCGAGGGCGCGCGCACGGTGATGCCCTTGGGGGCCTTCGCGGTGACCTTGCCGCGCACGTCGGAGGGGCGGTGCGAGGTCAGCCGGGCCTCGGCGCGCGCGGTGCCGCCGCCGATCACCGCGTCGACGGTGGCGCGGGGCAGCGCCAGGGAGGCGGCGGGCTCGTCCGCGTACCAGGGGGTGACCTCGTGGACGACCGGTGCCTCGCTGTCGTCCTTCCACACGAGGCGTACCGCGTCGGCCCGCTCCCGGTCGTCTTCCGTGGCGTCGAGTTGGGTGAAACCGCTCGGTGAGAGGGAGCCGAGGCGCTGCCAGCCCTTGCCGTTCACGTGTGCCTGCACGGTGGCGCCGGTGCCGGAGCGGGGGCCGGTCAGCACGGTGACGCCGCGCAGTGGGCGCGCGGTGGGCAGGCGCACGGTCAGCGCGTCGCGTGCGCGCCCGTGCGCGGTGTCTTCCCCGCGGCCCGTCTCGGCGCTGTCCTGTCCGTCCCCAGCGCGCGCCTCGTCGGGGCTGACGAGCATCAAGGGACGCTCGGGGGCGAAGGCGCGCCTGGCGGGCGGGCCCGCCGCCCGGTACGACGTGCCAGGGTCGCCGTCCGCTGCCGCCGACACCGGGTGGTGCGGGACGGCGGTGGGCGTGCCGGAGACGGTGGGTTTCCGGTCGTTCTCCGTGTCGCTCCCGCCGCCTCTCGATCCCTCTCCGTAGCCCTTTCCGGTGTCCTCTCCGTAGCCCTTTCCGGTGTCCTTTCCGGAACCCTTTCCGGTGTCCTTTCCGGTCCCCTCGCCGGAGAGCTTGCCGGAGTGCTTGCCCTTGGGCGGGTCTTCGTCACCGGTGCCGCTGCCCGCGCCCGTCCAGTCGTCGGACCTCGTCAGCGCCTTGTCGGCGAAGGAGGCCAGTACGCCCTCGCCGACGGTGGCCTTGCTCCTGGCGCTCTCGGCGCGCAGCCGCCGCACGTCGAGCCGTGCCTCCCACGCGGCGGCTCCGTCGTGGTCCAGCTGGGCCAGCAGCAGGTCGACGGAGCGTTCGCCCGCCTCGCCGAGCCGGGACAGCTGCGCCAGCCACGGCTCGACCTCCCGGCCGAGCCCGCCGGGGACGCGGGAGGGCGCGGTGCGCATCGTGGTGAAGGCGTCGCGCAGTTCGCCGGCGGCCCGGTCCAGGGCGCGGCTCTTGCCGCGTGCGTAGGCGTGCCAGAAGGCGTCCAGCAGAGGGCGCACGTAGGCCGACTCGGCACTGCCCAGGACGGAGGAGGCGTCGTTGCCCGCCAGCGCGTGGACGGCGGCACGGGTGCGCGGGGACGCCTCGCGGCCACCCGCCACCGCGTCGATGGCCGCGCGCCAGGAGGCCTTGGGACGGTAGCCGCGCGGGTTCCAGGCGTAGTCGGCGGCGGTGAACAGGGGGATGCGGGAGGCCGTCGGCTGTTTCATCGCGTTGGTCAGCAGCGCGGCGGAGCCGGAGGCGACGGCCGGGTCGCGGCCCTGGTAGGGCCCGAGGAAGATCCGGTCGGAGGCGAAGTCGTTGACGGGGTAGTTGTCCATCGTCACCAGGCGGTGCCGGGGGAACGCCCCGCGCGCGTGGGCGAGTTCGCTGCCGCTGATGGTACGGGGCACGACGCCCACGCCGCTCCAGCCGATCTCCACACGGTCGTCCAGCTGTGCGGCGAGCGCGGCGCGGTACTCCGTGCGGCCCTTTTGGAAGAACTCCGTCGGCACGACGGAGAGCGGCGCGGCGTCCGGGTGGCGCTCGGCGAGGTGGTCGGCCACCGCGTTGGTGAGCTCCGCCTGGGCGCGTGCAGCCGCTTCGGGCCCCGTGCCGTAGGCGTCCGCGTCCGCGTCGCAGTGCCACTCGCTGTAGCTGACGTCCTCGAAGCGGAGTTGGAAGGCGCGTACCCCCAGGGCCCGCATGGCGTCCAGTTTGCGCAGCAGCGCTCTGCGGTCGTCCCGGGAGGAGAAGCACAGGCTCTGTCCGGGGGAGACGGCCCAGCCGAGGGTGACGTGGTTGCGCCTGGCGCGCTCGGCCAGTGCGCGGAAGTCGGCGCGTTGGGCGGCCGGGTAGGGGTCGCGCCAGCGGGGGCCCTGCCGGTAGGGGTCGTCGCCCGGCGCGTACAGGTAGTAGTTCTGCTTGGTGCGGCCGAGGAAGTCCAGTTGGGCCAGCCGCTCCGGTTGGCTCCACGGGCGGCCGTAGAAACCCTCCGTGGTGCCGCGTACGGCGGCGGTGGGCCAGTCGCGGACGGTGGCGGCGGCGAAGCCGCGGTCGCCGCCCTGCTCGGTCACCAACTGCCGCAGTGTCTGCGCCGCGTGGAACAGCCCGTCCCCGTCGGTGCCTCCGAGAGCCACCACCGGCCGTCCTTCCGTGTGGCCGGTCGCCAGCCGGTAGCCGCCGGCGGGCAGATCGTCGCGTGCGGGGGCGCGCAGTGCGCGCAGTGCGCCGCCCGCCGCCTCGGGGCCGACGCGTACGACGAGGCCGCCGGCGCGGGGGGCGTTTCCGTCCTTTCCCGGGGTCGCCTCGTGCACGGTGCGCACACCCGCGTCCCGCAGCGTCTCGCGGACGACGTCGAGGGCGTAGCGGTCCGCATCCCGGTCGGCGATCAGGGTGGCCTCCGTGCCGACCGCGACGAACGTGCCCTGGGCGCGCATCGTCTGAGGGCGCGGCCAGACGGGCGGCAGCCCGGCCTGCGAGCTGTCGTCGTCCGGGCTGCCGGCGCCGGGACCTCCAGGGGGCTCGGGAGCGGCCTGGATCGCGGGGGCACCGCCCAACAGCCCGGAGACGACCGCGGCGGTGAGCGCGGCGGCCCTCACGCGGCTCCAACCGCCCGGTGTGCCGGGCCGTTTGCCGGGCCGCTTGCCGGGCCGCTTGCCGGCAGTCGGACTCGTGCGGCCCCCGCCGGCGCGTGAGCCCTCCTCGTCGCGCACTGTCCCCACCGCTTCCTCCCGATGCCCGGCCGGTCTCCGTTTCCCGCCCTCCGTCCGCGCGGGAACCAACCCCCGTCCGCGCCGGAACCAACCCCCCGTCGGCGCGGGAACCAGCCCTCCGTCCGCGCCGGAACCAGCCCTCCGTCGGTGCCGGAACCGGCCCTCCGTCCGTGCAGGACGGGGCCCATGTTCTGGTTACGTCTGTCGGGAGTGCTCCGTACGGTCGCGGGCTTCGGCCCGGAGGCGTCGGCCGGCTCGTACGGTCGCGACGGCCCGCCCCCGTCCGTCCGGCGCGTCGTTCGCCCCACGCTCACGGCCCGCGCTCACGAGCCCACGCTCACGGCCCGCGCTCATGGCCCGAGGACGCGGGCGTCGCGTGCCCGCGCGGTGCGACGCCCGCCCGTGCGCGACCGGGCGCGGACCCTACACCGTCGGTGCCCCGGATTCTACGGTTCCGGAGCACCGCTGTACCGGGTTACGGAAAACCTGCCGTCGGTTGTCCGGTTCGTCCCTCGTTTCTCCGCTTCCCGACCCGCACCGTCGGCGATTCGACGCGGGAACCGACGTGAGCTGGGACACGTTCTCGGTTCGGACACGTCTGTACTCGGGTCGACTGGGTAGGGCGAGTCCTGTCCGCCATTCGTCAACGAACGGAGGCCCGTCGTGGCCGCGTCCGCTGAACTCCTGCTGTCCGCGCTCGCTCCGCTTCCCCAGCAGCGCACACTCTCCAAACGAGGGCACGAGCCGGTAGACCTGTCCGGTGTGTCCGACCCCGACTCCGGACTCGACGGCTCGTGCACGTGCGGGTGCGCCGACGCCCCCCTCACCAGCGAGCCCCCGCTCGCCGACGCCATCCCGCTGACCAGTGAGCCGCCCCTCGCCGAGGCGCCGCTGACCAGCGAGCCCACCGGGGTCGGTTACGGCACGGAGCCGGCGGACATCTGATGCCCCTCCCCCAGACTCGGTCCGGGGGAAGCCCCACCCGGCTCGCGCGGCTCGCCGAGGCCCACGGCGTCGCCCTCTCCTACGAGCCCGCACCCGGCCGGCACGTCCAGGTATCCGAGGACACGGTCGTGGAGGTGCTGGCGGCGTTGGGCGTCGACGCCTCGACCGCCGCGCGCGGTCCGTGCGGCGCTGGAGCGGCACGAGTGGGACGGCCGGCAGTTGCTGCCGCCCACCGTCGTGCTGCGCTCCGGCGCGCGGTCGGCGTCCGCGCCGGCCCCCACCTCGTGCTTATCCCGGCTTCCCGGCGGAACGGTGCTGCGCGTGGTCACCGACAGCGGCCAAATCCTGGACTGGGGCCCCGGCACCCACCTGCCCCCGGGGGTGCACACCCTCTTCGGGCACGCGCCCGACGAACGCTCTGCCCACAGCACCCTCATCGTGGCGCCCGAGACCTTTCCCGCCCTGCGCGCCCGCGCCGCCGGCGAGCGCGGGTTCGGGCTCCTGGTGCCGCTGCACTCGCTGCTCTCGGCCCGTTCCTGGGGCATGGGCGATCTGGCCGATCTCGGTGAGCTGGCCGACTGGGCGGGGCGCTGCCTCGGTGCCGACTTCCTCCAGCCGGACCCGCTGCACAGCGCCGTGCCCGCCGCGCCCGTCCGGGGCGGGCACGGCGSKSASSRGGC
>NZ_JASKYT010000331.1:0-8269 GCF_041028275.1 Streptomyces sp. PU-14G | reverse complement strand
CGCCATGACGCAGCTGTTCCGCGAGGGCCCCTCCGTGGGGCTGCGGGTCGTGATGACCGCCGGGCGTGGCGGCCTGTCCGGCACCGTCTCCTCGTCGTTCGGCGACCGGCTGATCCGCCGCCTCGCCGACCCCAASSMCYACACCGCGGCCGGGCGGCAGGTGCGAGGGCACGTCCCGCGGCGTCATCCCGGCCGTGGTGTAGTCGTTGGGGTCGGCGAGGCGGAGGATCAGCCGGTCGCCGAACGACGAGGAGACGGTGCCGGACAGGCCGCCACGCCCGGCGGTCATCACGACCCGCAGCCCCACGGAGGGGCCCTCGCGGAACAGCTGCGTCATGGCGTCGATGAGCTTGCCGTAGTCGTACGACTCGAAGGTGGCGGTGTAGCTCTCCCAGCCGTCCAGCAGCAGCACCATCCACGGCAGGCGCTCCTCGGGTGACGCCGCGGCGGCCCGCTGCTCGGCGACACCGGCCGCGCCCGCCTGTGCCAACAACTGCTGGCGGCGCACGATCTCCGCCTGCAGTCTGCCCAGCAGCCGGGTGAGCCGGTCGGTCTGGTCCCTGGTGGCGATCGCTCCGCAGTGCGGCAGCACGGACAGCGGAACGAGCGCGTTGGAGCCGCAGTCCACGCCGTAGAGGTGGACGTCGGCGGGGGAGGAGACGTCGGCGAGGGCGGTGGCGATGGTGCGCAGCGCCGTCGACCGTCCCGAGCGCGGTCCGCCGACCAGCAGGAGATGATCCCCGTCCACCAGATCCAGTGTCAGCGGCGAGCGGTCCTGGCGGGCCGGTACGTCGGTGACGCCGAAGACGACGGGCGGTACGTCGCCACGGCGGCCTTCCGCGGGGCGCGGTACGTCGGCGACCGTCACCAGGTCGGCCAGTGGTTCGAGCCAGGGCCGGTACGGCGCGGGGAACCGCATGGCGGCGGCGCTCTCACCGACGGCGGCGACCAGCACCGCCAGGTCGGTCAGCGGGTCGTCGTCCTCCTGCCCCGCGAGCTGGGGCCGGGCCGGTGCGGGGTGACCCAGCCCGGCCCACTCCACCGGCGCGGCCCATGGCTCGGTCGTGGTGGACGCCGCCGCCTGCGGCCTGCGCCCGCCGACGCGCCCGGACTGGAACGGCAGCAGCGAGGAGGCGCCCAGCCGCACCAGGGCGCGCCCCGGCGTGTCCTTGGCGATGGCGGCCGAGTCCGGGGCGTCGATCACGTCCTGGCTCTCCGCGTTGTCGGTCACCCGCAGGGCGATGCGCAGGTTGGTGTTGGCGCGGATCTCCGGGGAGACCACGCCGCTGGGCCGCTGCGTGGCCAGGATCAGGTGGATGCCGAGGGACCGGCCGCGCTGGGCGATGTTGACCAGGCCGGCCACGAAGTCCGGCAGCTCCCTGGCCATCGAGGCGAACTCGTCGACGACGATCAGCAGCCGGGGGAGCGGGGCCAGCGACGGGTCCCTGCGGGTGGCGAGTTCGTAGGCCTCGATGTCCTTGGCGTCGACCGGCTCCAGCACGCGCTCGCGACGGCGCACCTCCGCGTTGAGCGAGACCAGCGCCCGCTCGACCAGGTGGGAGTCCAGGTCGGTCACCATGCCGACGGTGTGCGGCAGCTGCTCGCACCCCTTGAAGGCCGCGCCGCCCTTGTAGTCGACCAGGACGAAGTTCATCGCGTCCGGCCTGTTGGCCACCGCCAAGGAGGCCACCAGCGTCTGGAGGAGCTCCGACTTGCCGGACCCGGTGGTGCCCGCGACCAGCCCGTGCGGCCCGTCCCGCACCAGATCGATGGTGAAGGGACCGTCGAAGGAGACACCCACCACCGCCGCTGTCGAGCGCCCGCCCACCGCCCAGCGCGAGGCGATGGCCTCGGCCGAGGGCGGTTCGAGACCCAGCAGGTCCAGCAGCCGGCAGGAATCCGGCAGCGCGCCCGCCTCCTTCTCGCTCACGTCGCGCACCGGCGCCATGGCGCGCGCGACGGTCTCGCACCAGGCGGGCGGCACGCAGTCGGGACGTACCGACTGCACGGGGCGCTCCCCGAACTGCGCGACCTGCAACAGCCCGAAGTGGTCCTCCTCGACCAGGGCGCGGCACTCCTCGGGCAGCAGCCCACGGTCCGCGTCCAGACACACCAGGTGGATGCCGCAGCGCGGCCCCTCCCTCAGCAGCTGCGTCAGCCCCGGCAGCGCACGCAGCCGGCGGGAGCCGTCGAGCACGACGAGCACGCACGGGCCGCGCCACCGGGCCTCGGCCCCCGACCGCCCGTGGCCCAGCGCCTCCTGGCGGGCTCCCAACAGGCCCAGCAGCTCGCTGATCCGGCGGGCGACGCTCTCCATGTCCGTGCCCACCAGCGCCACCGCGCTGTGCCCCTCGCGGCCCCGCGCGTGCGGCAGCCAGCGCACCCACTCCCAGGCCTCGCGGCCCGACGGGTCCGTCAGCACGCAGACGCTCAGGTCCGCCGGGCTGTGCAGCACGGCGGCCTGGGCGACCAGCCAGCGTCCGACCGCCCGGGGCAACTCGCCGCGGCCCGCGACGCCGAGGATGCCGTGCGTGCGCAGCGGCACCGGGACGGGGACGTCGGGCAGCACGCGCGGCTCGGCACGCAGGTGCTCCTGCTGGTTGGGGTCGCTCACCTCCACCTCGGACGGCAGCGCCCCGGTGCCGACGCGGAGCACTCCGAAGTCGTCGTCCTCCAGCCGTCGCTCCCACAGGCGCTGCCTGGGCCCCGTGGCGGTCAGGTACAGCTCGGCCGCGTCAGGGCAGGCGAGCCGGCGCGCGGCCGTCTCCTGAGCCATCGCCTTGCGCGCCTGGTACTCGATCGAGACCTTCTGCTGCTCGTACTCGCGGCGCTTGCGGCGGTGCGAACTGCGGCCCTGCCTGCGGTCGTAGAAGTGGTTGGCCACCAGCGTGACCGGCGTCAGCACCGCCATGATCAGGTAGATGGCGCTGCCCAGCAGCACCACCAGGGCGACGGCCGCCAGCATCGGTGCCAGCGCCACCGCCCACGGCATGGGGCGCGTCTCCGACTGCGTGGGCCTGGGCGGCAACTGGAACTGCGTCGTGCGGGCCGAGGGTCTGATCCGCGGCGGCCGGTTGTAGTCCAGCCCCGTGCCGTCCTGCGAGGGCTTGAGCGCGGTGTCGGGGAAGACCGGTTCACTCAGCTCGAACAGCGAGTGCCCGGCGGCGACCGTGCCACGGCGGCGCCAACTGGTGGGCCCCTCCACCTGCTCGCCGTCCATCGTCACGCCGCTGCCGTACGCCGGGCTGACGGTCACCGCACCGTCGAGAGCCACATCGATCTCGAAGGCGGAGCTGGGCAGCGTGCTGTCGGCGGGGCGCACCCAGGCCTCGGGCCCGCTGCCCGCGACGGCGACACCGGGCCCGAGCCGGTACACCCGCCCGGCGTCGGGCCCGCCCACGACTCGCACCTCGACCGTCCCCTGGGCCTGCGGCGGCGGGCAAGCGCCGGGCGTCCCGAGGGAGACCGTCGCCCCGTCCCGCACGGGAGAGTCCGCCAGCGGCAGCGCCGGATCGAGGAGGTAGCCGCCCACGTGCAGGGCGGGGGGCGCTCCCGGGCCGCCTCCGCCCACGTGCCGGGCGATCTCCTGCGCGACGGTCCCGACGGCGGCGTCGGGCTCCGCGTCCACCAGCAGGTCAGCGCGGAGCCCGCCCGCGGTGTCGACGGCGGTCAGCCGCAGTTCCATATGAGCCCCCCGGTCGGCCGATGCAGTGTCCGTGTCCCAGAATCACCGGTCATTGCACTGATGCGCTCCGCTCCGCGTAGCAATCATGCAACAGCGCGCCCGGGCAGGACAGTTCGTCTTACGCTTGCCAGTACGCCGACCGCCGATGGCGCGGCGTAGGGAGCTACACGGGGGGTCAGATGGGAGCGATGAGGCCGGGCGAGACCCCGGAGCAGGCGCGGGCACGGGCTCAGCGCCTGCGCGACCACGCGGACAAGGCGCGCAACCTGGCGGGTTCGCTGGGCTCCGCCCTGGACACGGGGCTGTCCAAGGCGAGCGCCGACGGCGTGTGGTTCGGGCCGTACGCCGAGCGTGTCACCGCGGCACTGCGCGACCGGCGCAGGTCGTTGGACGGCATGGCGCAGGGGCTGCGCGCCACCGCACAGCACTGGGACCACGAGGCCGACCTGCTGGACCAGGAGGCCGTCGCAGCGGGCAAAGGGGGCGAGTGATGGGCCAGTTCCGAGGCTTCGATGTCGCACGGGTGCGGGAGCTGGCCGGGTACCTGGACTCGGTGGCCGGCTCGATGGCCCCCATGCACCGCCAGATGACGCAGGTCCTGCAGGCGGCTGCCGGGGAGCTGACGCCGCGGAAAGTGAGCACGAGTGCGGAGCTCCAGCCGCTGCTGAGCACCCTCTCCATGCCGGGAGGCGTGCCGCTGCCTCTGCCCACCGCCTCGCCGGTGACGGACTTTCCCGTGGAGCTCTTCCCGTCCTCGATGTCGGCGAAGGCGCTGGCCGCCGGGCCGCCTCCGGGCTCGGTCGATCCTTTCCTGCGGCAGACGGCGGCGGACATCAGCACCCGGTGCGACCGGCTGGAACAGGTCGTGAAAGCGGCCCCGGCGTCGGTCAGCCTGGACGCGGGCGAGCTGCTCAACGGCTTCGCCGACCTCCGTGCCATACCGCCGCACAACACCGACCAGGCCGCGGTCGCCACCTGGTGGGCGGGCCTGACGCAGGGGCAGCGCGCGCAGTACCTGTACCTCAAACCGGAGGCGCTGGAGGCGCTGACAGGGCTGCCCGAGGACGTCACGAGAACGGCGCAGCAGCTCGCCTACTTCAAGGTGGTGCCCTACAAGACGTCCAGCCACGAGACCACCGCCGGTGCCAAGCTGACGATCGCCTTCTTCGAACTCGGGGAGGGCTTCGGTTTCCGTACCGAGCAGATGAGCGACGGCACCTACCGCGTGACGATGATCGACAACCTCCGGGCGGGATACAAACCGGACCTGGGCGACGGCATCGACATCGGTGCGGCGGCCAAGCTGGAGCTGGGCGACACCTGGGTGTTCAAGGACAAGGCCGCGGCGGACCGGCTGCAGCAGGACATCAACCGGGCCTACCTGCTGCGGTTGCAGCTCAAGCACGGCCAAGGCGGCATGGGCGGCACGTACTTCGCGCTGCGGGAGCTCGATGAGGTCCTGGCCCGGATCGGCCAGCCGAAACTCGAGGTCGTCACGGCGAGCGTGGAGTCGAACGCGGAACTGGGGGTGGGCCTCACCACCCCGGGAATCAAGTTCGACGGCACCTACTCCAAGATCACCAGCACCATCGACCCCGAGCGCCCCACGGTGACCGAAAGCCGGGACTTCAAGGTGGAAGGCACCGCGACCCACGGCAAGGTCGTCAAGGCGGAGACCGGGACGGTGATCGGCGGCACGATCCAGGTGGTCCGCGACAAGAACAACCCGGACCCCAACACGAACATCACCGCCGTACGCCTCATCCGGACGGTGGAGGGCAAGCTCGGCTTCTCCGCCGGCGCCGACGCCGGAGTCGTCTCCGGCACCTACAAGGACGCCGGCACCAGCGCCCACGTCGTCACCCTCAACGTGCCGGTCAACTCCACCCCGCAGGAGCAGGCCGCGGCCCGGACATGGCTGAAGACTCCGCCCACCTCGATGCTCACCGCCCCCGTCGTCCCCTCCGATCCGCCGCCCCCCGACGGGGACGTCTTCTCCCGACTGGCCCACGACCGCGGGCAGGTCAGCGCTGTCTCCTATAAGGGGAGCGCCCAGGAACTCAAGCTGGGCGGCACATTCAAGATCGAGGGCATCCCCATCGGTCTCGAAGCCTCGGGAGCGGACAAGGAGGACCACGTCGTGCGTCAGCAGTACCTGGGGGCGCCCGACCCGGCGACGGGAAAGCGCCGCTTCGTGCCCCTCCCCTGACCCCTGCCGCTCCTCCCGGTGACCCTCCGCGGCAGCCGCCGGACGCCCCGGCCCGCTCCGCCACGGTGCCGCACCGGGCAGGCAGGCCGGACGGCGCTGGTCAGCCGGCCGGGGCCCTGGACTCCCCTCGGTCGCACACCGCCTCAGCCGAGGCCAGCCCCACGCTGCCGTCGGCGGTCTGCACCAGGGACGTCACCACGTAACAGGAGCCGGGCTTGACCGGCGGGGAGGAGAAGACCACGGACGGCTCGTCCGCGTTCGTGTTCTTCACCTTCACCGTCTCCCCGTCGGGAGACTGGGCCGTGATGGCGAAGCCGTAGACGGGCTGCGGCTTCTTCGGCTTGCTCCACGCGACCTGGACCTGCTTGCCGACCCGGGTCACCTTCACCTCCTGGGCCTGGAAGTCCGGCACCTGGCCCTTGGGCAGGGGATGCGCCGACTTCGCCGGCTTCTTGGCGGGGCGGTCCTTGGCGCTGTCCGCCTCGCCGCCCGCGCTCCGCACCAGGAACAGCGCCAGCCCGGCGCCGGCCACCAGCAGCAGGGCACCGCACGCGGCGACGACCCGGTTGCGGGTCCGGCGCCGCCTGGCCAGGGCCTGGGCCGAGTCCGGGTCGTCGTCGACCACCGGCGGCGGCTCGGTCAGCGCGTCGTCCGCCGGGTCCCAGCCGGGGAGCGGGACCTCGGGTGCCGCCTCGGGCTGGAGGTCGGGCACCTGGGCGGCGCGATCCAGGGGGAGCAGCGACCGCAGCACGCGGTGCACCTCCGTCAGCGGCGGCCGTCGCTCCACGTACGGAGCCGTCATCCGGTGCAGCAGCGCGAACAGCGGCTCGGGCACGTCGCCCCGGTGCGGCCGGGGCAGCCCTCCCGCCAGCGCCGCCTCGTAGGCGGCGGGGCCGCCCTGCCGCACGGCACCCGCACGCGGCGGCTCGCCCGCCAGCAGCGCGTACAGCGTCACCCCCAGCGCGTACACGTCGGCGGCCGGGCCCGGCGCCTCCCCACCGAACAGCTCCCGAGGCGCGTACGCCGGGTCCACGTCCGCCCCCGCCGAGGGGACGGCACGCTGTACCACCCGGCCAAGACCGTGCCCGGTGAGCAGCGCCTCACCCCCGGCGCCGTACAGGACGCAGGCCGGGCGCACATCCAGGTGCAGCACCCCGCGCCGGTGCGAGGAGTGCAGCGCGAGCGCCAGCCGTACGCCGACGACCAGCACGTCCTCGAGGGGGAACGGCCCGGAAGCGGCCAGCCTCTCCCGCGCCGACCCACCCGGACAGTGCTCCGTCACCACGTACAACTGCCCCGCGTCCGTGCACCCCGCGTCCCGCACCGTGACCGCGCAGGGGTGCACGGACGCGGCGCCGGCCGCGAGGAGTTCGGAGTGCGCGGCCAGCCGGCGCGCCGGATCCTCCACCACCGGCGACAGCACCCGGACGGCCACCTCCCTGCCGCCGGCGCCCTCCCGGCACAGCACGACCGTGCCGCGCGGACCCGAGTGCAGCACACGCTGGGCCTGATACCCCTCGGGCAGCGCGGGAAGCGGACCGGCACCGGGAGGCGCCTCGGGGGGACCCCAGTCCGGGATGGCGTTCACTGGCGTACTCCTGTCCGGCCGGTACGTACGGACGCCCCTGAGCGGCCCGCGCGTACGGGCACGTGTGAGCGGCCCGCGCGCGCGGACGCTCCCGCACGGCTGTGACGTCTCAGCGTTCCCGGGCGCAGCGCCCGCTTGATCCGCTCGCGTCGCGGCACCGTTCGCGTGACGACCTCCTCGATCGCGTCGCAGTGCCGCCAGGCGGCGTCCGCGGCGGCCTCGTCGGGGACCCGGCCCCCGTAGTCGACCTCGTTGACCAACCGGGCGAGAGCGGGCAGCTGTTCACTGCCGCGTCCGCCGATCCGCTCCAGGCCGAAGGCCGCCACCTCGGTGGCGGTGTGCGCCGAGGTGGCGGGCAGACCGATCTCGGTGAGCCGGTCGACGATCTGCTGCCACGCGCCGAGCACCCGCCGCGCCGGGTCACGCGCTCCGCGCCGCCGCCTGCGAACCCGGTACGGCGCCCAGACCGCGTAGCCGCCGTAAGCCAGGACCAGCAGCAGCACCGCCAGCACGGCGTAGGCCCACGCGGGCAGTCCGCCACCGCCGAGGGGCGCCGTCCGGCCGTCCTTCTCCCCGCCGGCTTCCGGCTGCTGGGGCGGCACGGACGGGCGCGGCTGCTCCGCGATGTCGCGGTCGGCCTTCTCGCGCTCCTTGGGCTGTCCGGCAGGCGGCACCGACGAGCCCTCCTCGGAGGCCTGCCCCGGGGTCGGATAGAACGGCACCCAGCCGATCCCCTCGAACCGCACTTCCGGCCAGGCCAGCGCGTCCCCTCCGGTCACCTGCCTGG
>NZ_JASKYT010000330.1:0-7754 GCF_041028275.1 Streptomyces sp. PU-14G | reverse complement strand
CCAGCGCCACACCCGCGGAGCTGCTCGCCACCCACCCGGCGACGGTCCCACGGGCGGGACGGACGTCCTCGGCTGCGGGCTGTGCCCGCCAGGGCGGCACCCACGAGTCCAGCGCGGCGAGACGGCCCGGGAAGGTACGGCCCGCTTCCCGGATCAGCAGCGGGGCGAGCTCGGCCCCGCTCCCGCGCAGGGTGGTGATCAGGCACGGCAGCCACGGCAGCAGCACCGGGTCGGGCAGCTGCCCGAACGCGTGGGAGACGGCTTCCACGACGAAGTCGGTCAGTTCGGGGACCGGCTCCAGCGCGTACACGAAACCGCTGAGGTAGCGCGGATAGGCGGGCAGCAGCAGGGGGTTGCCGAGGAGTGCGGCGCACTTGGCCCGCAGGTCGGCGCGGGTCAAGCGGCCCAGCTGGGTCTGGGCCGCCCACAGCAGCGCCGTCTTCGAGGGATCCTCGGGGTGTGACTGGGCGAGAGCGAGTTCGAGTTGCGTCCGATCGCAGCCCAGCGACAGCGCGAGGGATTCCATGCTGAAGAGGAAGCCCAGCATCGCCGCGACCTGCGGCACGGTGGCGTCCTCGTCGGTGAACGCCGTGGGCAGCAGGGTGCAGTAGTGCGCGTAGCCCGTCTTGACGAACGACTCGATCCACGGCGGGAGCACCGGCTCGGCGGTGCGATAGTACGCCAGGAGCCGCCGTATCCGCCGCAGTACCTCGGGGGCGCCGTCGACCGTGCGTTCACCGGAGAGCACCTCCAGGGCGCGGGTACCGAGTTCGTCGGCGAGCCGGCGCCCGCGCAGATGCAGCGTCGCGTCCTCGACGGTCTCCAGCACCACCGCAGCGGTGGCCTGCGGGCCGTACGCCGTGCGGCGCAGCCGCTGTTCGAGTACCTGCTCGATGCTGACGCCCTCGTAGCCGAGTTCGATGAGGGCCCGCTGGTGGGTGCCCAGCGCGAGGTCCCAGGACTCCTGGATCGGGCGCTCCCCCAGCTTCCGCTCGCCCATGATGGGCCGGGCCGCGCCCTGCGGCAGCAGATACCGCAGCATCCACAGCACGTCGGAGCACTGCGCGAGTTCCGGCCGGCCCGCGATGTCCAGCAGGGCCCGGCGCACTCCGCGCTGCTGGAGCCCCAGCTCCAGCGGTGCGAGCCGGTCGTGCACGTCGCGGGCCAGCGGGGGCAGCGCGTCGTAGCCGACCTGCCCGACGCGGTCGCCGCCCAGCATGATGTCCACCAGCCGGCGCACGTCGCGGCGCCCTGGCACGGTGTCCTTCTCGATGCAGGTGACGGCCGCGTCCTGGAAGTCGTACGGCGTCGGCTTGGCTCTCTCGCGCACCCCGGCCAGCAGGATCGACGTCTCGAAGACCGCTATGGCGTCGGCGGTGGAGGCGAGGTAGCCGTTGCGGCGTGCGGCACGCACGATCTCCACCGACCAGCCGAGCAGTTCGGCCTCGTCGAGCCGGTCCAGGGCGGGCTGCTGCCCCAGGAAGCCGGTCAGCTTGTCCGGCGGCGGCAGCGCGGGAAGGCCGCCTGCCGTCGCCCGGGCCGGCGCGGCTGCCGACACGGACGCCGCCTTCTTGGCCTTCGGTTTCCTCGTACCCGCCTGGCCCGCCAGCCTGTACGGCTTCACACGGGTGCGCCGCAGGTTCTTCGCCCAGACGGTCGCGGCGATCGACACCGATCCCGCCGCGAGGCCGAACTGCGCCTCGATCGCCGCGTGGCTGGACGGGATCAGGCCGTACTGCCACCGGGTGGCGGTCACGGGGCTGATCGCGAAGGTGTCGCTGCCGTGGACGCCGAACTCCGCGACGCGGCTGGCCGCGTGGAAGGCACCGCAGACGTAGAGGCAGTCGCCCGGATCGGTGCCGCTCGCCGCCAAGTGTTCCCGCATCCGGGTCCACATGTAGCGCTCACGGTCCTCATCGACGCGCACCCGGTGCGGGTCTCCGGGGGCCAGCCGCCGGAAGAGGCTGCCGATGAGGAACATGACCTGGCGGTAGGTGTCGTGGTCGCTGTCGCCCAGCGGCAACTCGACGTACTGGTGCCACCACTCCGACCAGTGCCGCACCCGGCCGTGGCGCAGCAGATGCTCCTCCAGATCGGCGAAGCGGGGCCGTAGGTCGCCGATCTCCACACCGACCGCGTCGCCGTGGAGCGCCGCCTCCTCCTCCGCGGACCAGGTGTCCGAGGCGGCCTGATCGGCGTCGGGATCGGCCGGCCGGCCACCGCGCGCGTCCCATTGGAATACGTGGTCGCTGGAGCGGTCGACGAGCACCAGGTCCACCCCGGGGGTGTCCAGCGCGTAGGCGAGGGCCTGGTACTCGGCCGAGGCCTCGGTGACCGGCGCGACCACGGACAGCGGCGACCACTCCGCGGGGAAGCCGTCGGACTCGCTCGCGAACGCCTGTACCGCCACGGGCAGCTTGCAGTTGCGCAGCTCCGGCAGGAGCGGTGCCATGTCCTCGCACAGCTCCAGGTAGACGACCTTGGGCTGCTTCTCCCGCAGACGGCGCGCCATCGCCAGCGCCGAGGCGGGCGAGTGATGGCAGACGGGGAAGATCTCCAGCGGCTCGCGCACCGCGCGCTCCACGTCGTCGACGAGGCCGAGAAGGAGGCCCTCCAGCCCGTCGGGCCCTTCGGCGAAGTTCGCTGCGGCCTCGTGGAGTTGGGTCCGCAGCGCGGTGAAGGTCTCCTCTTCGGGGGCGCTCATGACAGGGTGGCGATCGCGTCGCGGCCACCCTCGAGGAACTCGGGCCAGGATCCGCCCTCCTCCTTGCCGCGCGGCTCGACGACGCCGTGCAGGTACTTGTTGAGGATGGCCAGGTCCTCGGGTGCGCGCCGGGCGAGGGAGCCCACGAGCGAGGAGGCCAGCGTGTGCGCGGTCAGGGACCGTGCGCCGAAGAAGTTGCTGTGCAGGATCGCGTCCTCGAGCACCCCGATCTGTTCCGCGGTGGACAGCGCCGACTCCAGCTTCTCGTCGTCGCTGCCGGCCGCGGCAGCCGAGGCGCGCAGGTCGGCGAAGCTGCGCAGCAGCACGTCGAGCAGCGTCGGGGGCACGTCCAGCTCGATCTGGTGGCGGCGCAGCAGTTCCTCGGTACGGAAGCGGACGATCTCCGCTTCGCTCTTCTTGTTCGTCACGACCGGTATCCGCACGAAGTTGAAGCGGCGTTTGAGCGCCGAGGACAGGTCGTTGACACCGCGGTCGCGGCTGTTGGCCGTGGCGATGACCGAGAAGCCGGGCTTGGCGAAGACGATGCTGTCGCTGTCCAGTTCGGGCACCGAGATGTACTTCTCCGACAGGATGGAGATCAGGGCGTCCTGAACGTCGCTGGTGGAGCGGGTGAGCTCCTCGAAACGGCCGATCGCGCCGCTCTCCATCGCCGTCATGATCGGCGAGGGGATCATCGACTCCCGCGACTGGCCCTTGGCGATGACCATCGACACGTTCCAGGAGTACTTGATGTGATCCTCGGTGGTGCCCGCCGTGCCCTGCACGACGAGCGTGGAGTTGCGGCAGATCGCGGCGGACAGCAGCTCGGCCAGCCAGCTCTTGCCGGTGCCGGGGTCGCCGATGAGCAGCAGTCCGCGGTCGGAGGCGAGCGTGACGATCGCGCGTTCGACGAAGCTGCGGTCGCCGAACCACTTCTGCGAGATCTCCCGGTCCAGGCCGTCGGAACGCTCCGAGCCCAGGACGAACAGGCGGACCATCTTCGGCGACAACCGCCACGAGAAGGGCTTGGGGTTGTCGTCGACGGACTCCAGCCAGTCGAGTTCCTCGGCGTACTTGATCTCGGCGGGGGCGCGCAACAGGTCGGACATGCCTGGGCCTTTCGTGGTGGAGGACGCCTCGTGCGCGAGGCGTGCGAAGAAGAGAGGGTGGGTGAGCCGGCCGGGTGCGGCGGCTACGTGAGGAACGTTTTGAGCTCGTGGACGAGCTTGCGTATGTGCCCGGAGATCACCGGGGTGCCGAGGCTTTTGAACCGCTCACGGAACCACGGGTTCACGCTGCCGCGCCCCGAGCTGTTGACCGAGCCGACCGGAATGAACTTGGCACCCGAGCGGTGCAGGGCCGCCATGCTCTCGAACAGCGGCTCGCTCCGTGACTCGTAGAAGTCGGAGATCCACACGACGGCGGAGTTGCGGGGCTCGGCGACCTTCGGCTGTGCCAGCGCCATGGCGGCGGTGCCGTCGGTGCCGCCGCCCAGCTGGGTGCGCAGCAGCGTCTCGAAGGGGTCGTGTACCCACGGCGTGAGGTCGAGCGCCTGCGTGTCGTACGCGACCAGGTGGACGTCCACCTTGGGCAGCCCGGCGAAGATCGACGCCAGGATGGTGCAGTTCACCATGGAGTCGACCATCGAGCCCGACTGGTCCACGACGACGATCAGCCGCTGGGGCGTCGTCTTGCGTGCGGTGTGCCGGTAGTAGAGGCGGTCGACGTACAACCGCTCCTCCTCCGGGCTCCAGTTGGTGAGGTTCTTCCAGATCGTACGGTCGAGATCGAGGTTGCGGAAGACGCGCTTCGGCGGCACGGAACGGTCCAGGGCTCCCGCCGAGGCCTTCTCGACCTGGGTGCGCAGCACCTCGGCGACCTCGTCGACGAAGCGGCGGATCAGCGCCTTGGCGTTGGCCAGCGCCACGCCCGAGAGGTTGTCCTTGTCCCGCAGCAGCTGTTCGATCAGCGACATGCTGGGGGTCAGCTGCTTGGCGAGCCCGGGGTCGGCCAGCACCTCGCGCAGGCGCATCCGCTTGACGAGTTCGCCTTCGATGGCGCTCAGCTCGGGGCCGATCGCCGGGATCAGTTGGCTGAGGTCGGGCGTCGTACCGCCGGCTGAGGTACCGGTGAGGCCGGCTGAGGTGCCGCCTGCGCCACCGCGGGCCTCTCCCCCCGCTCCCCCGTCAGCAGCTTGCCCGCCTCCTCCGGCGCCCACGGCCTGCCCGCCTCCGGCGCCCGCTCGACCGCCGCGCAGTTGGCCGGGCCGGCAGCCGAGCGCGCGCTCGAGCCAGCCCGCGTCGGACTGCCAGCGTGCCAGTTGCTCGGCGGTGACGGTGCCCGAACCCGAGGTGAAGACGTTGAGCAGCACCTTCGAGGCCAGCGCCGCCCGCCGGACCTCGGCGGCCCGGTCCCGCAGCCCGTCCGCCTCCGGCTCGGGTGCCATCAGCTTGTCGAACTCGGCGCCGAGTTCCGGATGGCGCTGCACGATCGAGTCCACCGACGTCTGCGGGTCCAGCAGCCCGGTGGGCAGCCCGATGTCCTCGACGACGGCGAGGCTCGCCGACTCCAGCGTGGCCTGCTCCTCGTGATCGAAGAGGCGTGCCAGGAGCCGCCAGTACAGAACCTGGCGCCGGTTTTCCTGAGGTTCCAGCGGCTCCCGCGTCCCTTCGGTAGCCTGCGGGCCGCTCGTGCCCACGCCTTCCGCGCCGGGGTCCGACGCGGGGCCGACCGCTGCCGCTCGCCCGTGCGGTGGTTGCTGCCCGCTCGTGTGCTCCCTCATTTCCGCAGCAACCTCCCGGCGCGCTCCCGCAGCACGGCCACGGCGGCGGTGGCGGCCTTCTCGGCCTTGACACCGGCCTTGTCCGCCGTACCGCCGGCCCAGCCCCCGGCGTGGAGGGCGGCGGCCTTCTTCCGTACGGTCGTCTCGACGGCCAGGGGCTGGAGGCTGAACGCTCCGGCGTCCCAGCGGAGCAGCCCGACGCACGCGTGCGACGCCGCGACGGCCTCGGGCGTGAGCGGTCCGGCGGTCGGTATGCGGTCCGTGTCGACGGCGAGCGGGTGTCCCGCGACCTCGAACGCCAGCCCGTCGCCGTCCTTCTCGACGGCGTAGCCCTCCAGGAAGACGGGCACCGCGATGCCCGCCGGATGGCGGCCCAGCGGTGCCGGCGCCGCGTCGACGGCGGTGGGCAGGACGACACGTGCGGTGGCGAAGGCGTCAGCGGGGTCGCTCGGCCCGGCGTGCTCGTCGCTCCAGACCAGGTCGCCCTCCGCGGTGACCGGCATGTCGGTGAGCTCCATCGCACGGCCCTCGCTGAGGGCCTCCAGCAGCGCCATGTGCGGGCGCAGCAACTGCCAGAGACCGGCTCCGACCACCGTGTCGGGCTTCGGCACCGACACCGCGGCACGCACCAGCCGCGGCTGGGCGCCGTCACCAGGCTCCAGCACCGCGTGGACCTGCGCCTGTACGGCCGTCGCGTGCTCCTGCACGTCCGCGCCGAGGGGAAGAAGACGGCCGGTGACCGTGCCGGCGCTCGGCACCTCGGTCGCCCCTGGCACCGTCAGCAGCATCGCGCGGGACCACAGGTCGGCCCAGCGGCGCACCGGAACACGCTCCAGGCTCGCTCCGGGGCAGGAGGCGGCGAGCTCGGCCGAGAACCCGTCCACCAGCATCGCGAGGCGACGCAGCGCGGGGTCGGGAAGCATCGCGGAGACGATCTGCGCCGCTGAGGAGACCACCTCGTGGTCGATGCCCTGCCAGCCGCAGCGTGCCAGGTCGGACAGCCAGGAGCGGGCGGCGGCGTACAGGTTGGGCCCCTGCTGCCCGCCCGGATACGGGAACGCCGCCTCGTCGAGGGGCCGGCCTGTCGCCTCCTGGACGCGCGCCCTCAGCGCGTCGTGGACGGAGCCCAGCAGTGCGGCGCGGGCGGCGGCGAGATCGACCAGGTGTTCCTCCCCCGCGTTCCCCGCGGCGGCCTTCTCGGCCGCTTCGGCGGCCCTGGCGGCCAGAGGCGTCCCCGCGACGGCGTCGGCGAGCTGCGCCAGGCCGGCCGCCTGCGCCGGCCGGGGCCGCAGCAGACCGGCGACGAGCACGGCGTCGAACGCGTCGACGGCGGCCAGCGCCTCGTCGAGGCCCTCGACGGTCTCGGTGAGCGGGTCGGCGCGCATCACACCACCGCCCGGGTCGGCGGGAACCACTGCATCTCCGGCACCGGGTCGGTGCCCGCGGTCAGTTCGAGGTAGGCCAGATGGCGCAGGAACCGGCTGAAGACGGAGGCCGCCGCCGTGGTGTCCCCCTGGAGGGGGCGGGCGGCGCTCATACCGTCGGCGATGGAGTGCGCACTCGGCTCCTCGTCGGTGGCCTCGATCCTCAGGTAGCGGGCGACGCGCTCGGCCCCGTACTGCAGCACGGCCTCACCGATGAGCGCCCTGATGTGGTTGCAGAACGCGCCGCGAGCGCCACCGCACGGGCGGTTGTTGTTGGTGCTGCAGGCGAACGCGTAGGTGCCGGCCGCGACCGACGAGACGTAGACGCGTTCGATGTCCGAACCGCTGGAGACCACCCCCTGCAAGCGTCCGTCGGCCAGCTCGACGAACGGGACCTTGGCCAGCTTGCGCGGCCGTGCGGGCGGTATCACCCGCGCCGTGCTCGCCCTCTCCCAGTCTGTCAACGCACCCTCTCCTTCACACCGGTTGGGCTTCCTCGCCACTGCGGCGGGGACACGAACGAACATATCCGCGACCACTGACAACGCCGGTGCCGACAACGGTGACGACGCCGGGCGGCCGTACGCCACGTCCGCACCGCGCGGGCCCCCGGGCGAGCGCGGGCAGGTGCCCTCTTCGCAGGTGCCCTCTTCGCAGGTGCGCGGGCGCCCGGCACTGTGAACTGCCCACCTGCGACTCCGCAAGGTGGCGCACGAAGGCCCCGGCCGTGGTGGCCGGGGCCTTCGCACTGGTCGTCGCCCTGCCGGGCACGGCACTCGCCGATCCGCCGCAGGCGCTGCCCGCGGACGCCSGTGAGAGAGAAAGGATGTTCCAGCCCGCCTAC
>NZ_JASKYT010000033.1:0-32999 GCF_041028275.1 Streptomyces sp. PU-14G | reverse complement strand
CCGGGGGAGGGGGCCTGGAAGCCGGGCAGGAAGGGGCCGCGGTAGGAGCGGCGCTCGACGAGGGTGTGCCGCAGCTCGCCGTAGGTGGCGATGGCCGCCGTGCGTACCGCACCGAACTCGTCCTGCGCCGTCGCCGGTTCCTGGAGCACCCGCGCGCCGGCGCGCGTGGCGTACGCGAGTCCCTCGTCCAGGTTGCCGACCTGGAGAGCGATGTCGCTGACCCCGTCGCCGTGCAGCGCCGCCCACCGGGCGGCGGGACTGTCGGGCTCCCCGCCGCCCGTCACCACGAAGCGGACGCCGCCGGAGGTCAGCACGTACTCGGCGTGTCCGTGCGGCGAGTTCTCCGGGCGCCGGGACGCGGTGATCTCCATGCCGAAGGCCGAGACGTAGAAGTGGGCGGCCTGGCGGGCGTTTCCCACGCACAGCCTGATGTGGTCGATTCCGGCGACGTCCCACGGGCGGGCGCCGTCTCGGGCGCGTGCGGCGGGGGCGTCTGCTGCGGCTTCGGTCGTGTCGAGCGCCGTCGGCTTCATGGTCGCGTTCCCTGCGTCGATTATGTGGGATATCACTATAGGTAGCTACGTGATGCGTATAGTGAGTATTGCCCGTTTCATGCCGTTTCGCCGATCACCCAGGAACGCACTTTCGACCCTTCGCTCGGTCGACGAGCCACGAACGCCAAGAGGGAAACATGACCACCGCGATGACCGTCCCGTCGAACACGGCGGATGCTTCCGATCCCGCGCGCCCCGCCGAGCTGGACATGGACCGGCTGTCCCTCCTGCTCTTCGGGCACGCGGCGTTCCAGTACCTCAACGCCGCCTGCGAGCTGAAACTGCTGGACCTGCTCATGGAGCGGGGGCCACTGAGCGCCACTCAGATCAGGGCGGAGTTGGGGCTGGCCGAGCGGGCCGCCGACATCCTGCTGCTGGGCTGCACCTCACTGGGGCTCACCCGCAAGGAGGAGGGAAGCTACCGGGCGGCGGCGCTGATCGAGTCGCTGGCCGAGGAAGGCAGCTGGAACAAGCTGAAGGACACCGTCGCCTTCGAACAGCACATCGTCTACCCGGGCCAGATGGACTTCGTCGACTCCCTGCGCGAAAACTCCAACGTGGGGCTGCGGCGCATCCCCGGGGACCACCCCGACCTGTACCACCGCTTCAGCCTCCACCCCCACCTGGAGACGGTGTTCTACCGCTACATGCGCTCCTGGTCCCAGCTGGCCAACGCGCACCTCGTCTCCGCCCTCGACCTCGACGGCGCCGCCCGGCTCCTCGACTGCGGCGGAGGCGACGCCGTCAACGCGCTTGCCCTCGTCGCGCGCCACCCCCACCTCGAGGCGACCATCCTGGAGATCCCCTCCTCGGCCCGGATGACGGAGAAGAAGATCTCCGAGGCGGGACTGAGCGAGCGCGTCTCCGTACAGCCGTGCGACATGTTCGCCGACGCCTTTCCCGGCGGGAACGACTGCGTCCTCTTCGCCCACCAGCTGGTCATCTGGACGCCAGAGCAGAACACCGCGCTGCTGCGCAAGGCCCACGACGCCCTCAACCCCGGCGGGCGTGTCGTCCTGTTCAACTCGATGTCGAACGACGAGGGCGACGGCCCCGTCGTGGCGGCCCTGGACAGCGTGTACTTCGCCTCGCTGCCGGCCGAGGGAGGCATGATCTATCCGTGGCGGCTGCACGAGGAGTGCCTGCGTGCGGCCGGTTTCACCGCCATCGAACGCGTTGAGGTGCCCGGCTGGACGCCCCACGGCATCATCGTCGCCTCCAAGCCCGCCTCCGAGCAGGACAGGTGAGCGTCGCGCCAGGCACGAGTGGCCGGCCGCCGGCACCCGCCTCACCTGCGCCCGGCTCGTTCGCCGCCTTCGTCAAGCTCGCCAGGGTCAAGTTCCTCTTCCAGTCCATGATGGTGACCGGGTTCGGCGTGACCCTCGCCGTCCACGCGACCGGCGCCTTCTCGCTGCCCTGGTACCTGCTGACGCTGGCGTTCGCCTGGTCGACGCACCTGATGACCCACTTCTGCAACGAGTACTTCGACCTGGAGGCCGACCGGGCGAACCCGCGGCCGACCGCCTGGACGGGCGGCAGCCGCGTCCTCGTCGACGGCCTGCTCACCCCCACCACCAGCATCGGCGCCGCGTTCGTCCTGCTGTTCACCTCGCTGGCGCTCATCCTGGCGATGCCCACCCTGCACGCGCGGCTGCTGGCGGGCGCGCTGACCGCACTCGCCTGGTTCTACACGGCACCGCCGCTGCGGCTGAACTACCACGCGCTGGGCGAGGCGAGCTGCGCGGCCGTCCTGTACGGAATGGGGCCTCTCCTCGCCGCCGTCCTGCAGCCCGGCGGACTCGGCGCGCTGCTCCTGTGGTGCACGGGTTTCGTCGCGGCGCTCCAGGTGCTGCGCTGCCTGGTGATGAACCTCGCGGACATCGAGGGTGACACCCTGGTGGGCAAGGCGACCCTGGCCGGCATGCTCGGCCCCCGCCGGCTCACCCACGTCTACACGGCGGGTCAGGCCCTCCTGTACGCGGGCGTGCTCGTCCTGGCCCTCACCCAGGTACTGCCCCCGGTGGTGGCCGCCGCACAGCTGCTGGTCGCACCGGTCGCGGGCCTCGTGGTGCGCGGTCTGCGCACCGACGCCATGTCGGATACCAGGCGCTCGGACGCCGTGACCTTCTGGGCGTCCATGCAACTGCCGCTCACCACCTGCGCGACCATGCTCGCCCTCCTCGCCGACCTGCTGCTCGCAGGGCACCCGGCCCCCGCGCTCTGGAACGCCATCGCAGGCGGAACCGCACTGCTGTTCACCGTGTGGCTGTACCGGGCTGTTGCCGCCGCCCGGCGCCCCGCACACCACGAGGACACCGGCACGGCGGTCGCGCCCCCGCCGCCGGAGCGCCACGCACCCACGAAGCCGCGCCCCCTGCCCGGGGAGCCCGTACGGGAGGGGCGCGAGGCGCGATGAGCGCAGCGGTGAGTTCCCCGGCGAGGGCTCACGAGACCGCCGTGTCGGTCTGCCGACGGGCGCACGCACGGCTGGAGCCCACGCTGCGCGAGGCCGTGCACAGACTGCCGCAGCAGCTGTCCCGGATGAGCGGCTACCACTTCGGATGGTGGGGGCCCGACGGGACCCCCACCGACCGCGCCATGCCGGGCAAGGCCGTCCGCCCGGCGCTGGCCTACCTCGCGGCGGAGGCGCTGGGCGCGCCCGCCGAACACGCCACCCCGGGGGCCGCCGCCGTCGAACTCGTGCACAACTTCGCCCTCGTCCACGACGACATCATGGACGGCGACCACACCCGCCGGGGCCGGCCCGCACTGTGGCAGCAGTACGGCACGGGGCCGGCCCTGCTGGCCGGAGACGGCCTGTACGCGCTCGCCGCTGACACGCTGGCCGCGCCGCGTACCCAGCGGTCCTGCTGGGCCCTCACCCTGCTGACCCGCGCCATGATCACCACACTGCACGGGCAGGCGTACGACCACGCCTTCACCCGGGCGCCCTGGAGCGGCCCCGGCTCCGTGACCCTCGCGGACTACCGCCGTGCGGCCTCCGCCAAGACGGGCGCACTGCTGGCCGCGGCCACCGCCATCGGGGCACTGCTGGCCGGGGGCGGGCCGCGGGAGGTGGCGCGGTTCGCCCTGTTCGGGCGCGGACTCGGCGTCGCCTTCCAGTGCGCCGACGACCTCCTCGGCCTGTGGGGCGAGCCGGCCGGCACCGGAAAGCCCGTCGGCACCGACCTGAGCGAAGGCCGCCGGACCCTGCCCCTCGTCGCGGCGCTCAACTCCGGCACCACGGCCGGTGACCGGCTGCACGCTCTCCTGCGGCGCTCCGAGGGACGGCTGTCCACCGAGGACCTGCACACGGCCCTGGAGCTGACCGAAGCCGCGGGCGGCCGGACCGCGACCGAGGCGGAGGCGCGCCGCCGGCAGGAGGCGGCCCTCAGCGTCCTCGCCGGCCTGCCGATGCCCGCCCGCGTCCGCACGGAACTGCTGGCGACCGCGCACTACGTGACGGCACGGCGGACATGAGCACACACCGCCGCCTCCTCGCCCGGCTCCGCGCCGCCGCCCGCGACGCACCGGCGAGCGAGCGAGGCCCGGGCCACCGCTGGCGGGCGAGTCTGCGCCGCCGCTGGCGGGCCACCGGAGCAGACCTCCCTCGCGGCGATCCCCTGCCCGCTCACCCGGCCCCCATGGAGGGGTATCTGTGGCGCTTCACGGACCCGGTCGACGGCCGCGTCCTTCTGCTCGCCTGCGGTGTCAACCACCACCCGCGGCATCCCTGGACCACAGTCGTCGCCGCCTCCCACCCCGACGGTCTGGTGCGCTCGGCCAGCATCGACGGAACCGGGGCCGACACCACCGCTCACCGCATCGCCGCGCACCCCGCCCTCGACCTGACCGGCGACCGGTTGCGGGCACGCGTCGGTGACGAGGTGGACATCCGGTGCGTGCTGCGCCCTTTCCACACCTGGCCGCCGCGCCGCCTCCTGCACGGCAGCGGCGTCTTCTCCCTCGTCCCCGGGCTCAACCACTACTGGCACCCTCACCTGTTCGGCGCCACAGTGGAGGGGACGGCGCGGTTGCAGGGCCGCACCTGGGACCTGTCAGGCTGCCAGGTCTACGCGGAGAAGTCCTGGGGCAGGGGCTTTCCCCGTGCCTGGTGGTGGGGTCAGGCCCACGGCTTCGACCGGCCTGACCTGTGTGTCGCCTTCGCGGGAGGCCTGTTGGGCCGCGGCAGGCTGACGCTGCCCGTGGGCGGGCTCGTCGTCGGTATCGGCGGCCGGACGGTGAGCCTCGTTCCGCCCGGGGCCCGGGTGCGCGCCGGCGTTCGGGACGGCAGATGGCACGTCACGGGCCGCTCACCGCGCTACCAGGTCGAGATGACCGGCACGGCCGCGGGCGAGCGACCGCTCCGGCTGCCTGTGCCGCTGCTCGATCCGTACCGCTTCGGCCACTCCCTCCAGCACCTGGCGGGACGACTGCACGTACGCATCCGCCGCGACGGGCGCCTGCTCTACGCCGGTACCTCCCGCCTCGCCGGGCTGGAGACGGGCGGGGTGTGACCCGGATCGGATGACAATCGCATAACGGCGGGGGTGCCGCACGTTGCCGCGAGTCCGGTGCGTCGTTGGACGCGGCGTGAGAGAAGTCGAGTGGCACGAAGAAACGGTTCCTCGCTGGGTGGGGTGGGCCCGGTATCTCCTGCTGGGCGTCGCGGTCTGCGCCCTCGGCGCCGCGTTGCTGGCCAAGTGGCACGCGGCCTGAACAGCCGCCGCCCGCTGCCGCTGTCCACGCGGCCTGAACAGCCGCTGCTTCCGCCGCCGCTGTGTGCCCGGGGGAGCGGCCCCCCCACCCGCTCTGTGCGGCCGGGGAGCCGCCCGCCTCAGCGGGTGGTCCGCAGCCCCCTCGGAACGAGGAGACGCTGGAGAAGCGCGAGAACGGCGTCGGCGGCCAGCGCCAGGACCGCGACCCACAGCGCCGCGGCGATGACGCCTTCGAGCCCGTAGGTGGCCTGCCCCAGCACGATGTCACCGAGACCGCCGCCGCCCGCGACGGTGGCGAGCGTGGCGCTGGAAATCACGTAGACCACCGCGATCCTGATGCCGGAGAACAGCAGCGGGAGTGCCAGCGGCAGCTCGACCTTGAACAGCACCTGCGCGGGCGTCAGGCCCATGCCGCGTGCGGAGCGCACCAGGTCGGGGTCGACCTGGTCGACGGCGAGGTAGGCCTGGCTCAGGATCGGCGGGATGGCCGTGATGAGCAGGGCGATGGCGATGTTGGTGAAGGTCAGCCCGAAGATGCCCAGACCGATGGCGATGACGGCGAGGTTGGGCAGGGCGCGGCCGATGTTGGAGATGCTCGTGGTGAGGAACTCGCCCTTGTGCAGGTGGCCGAGCCACAGCCCGAGCGGCACCGCGACGACCAGCGAGACGGCGATGACGACGGCGCACATCCACACGTGCTGGCCGGTCTTGTCCAGCAGCAGGGAAAGCTGGTCCCGCATGAAGGTGAAGGAGCCCAGGAAGGTGGACATGGTTATGCGGCCCTCCTCGTCCGCGCCCACGGGGTGAGCAGCCGCCCGGCGAGCACGAGGGCACCGTCGGCGGCCAGGGCGAGGGCGACGGCGAGCGCGCCTGCGCCGATGAACTGGGTGTTGAACGGCGACTGGAGCGCCTTGAGGATCAGCGAGCCGAGGCCCTGGTCGACGACGTAGGCGGCGATGGCGACGATCCCGATGGTCATGACGGTCGTCACCCGCAGCCCGGAGATCAGCGACGGGACGGCGAGCCGCATCTCGACCTTGAAGAGGATCTGCCGGCGGGTCAGTCCCATGCCGCGCGCCGCGCGCACCGCGTCCTCGGGCACCTCGCGCAGCCCGGTGAGGATCGTGGTGAACAGCAGATAGAGGCTGTAGAGGACGAGTGCGGTCTCCACGGTGAGTACGGAGAAGCCGGTGACGGGCACCAGCAGTTGGAAGAGTGCCAGCGGCGGCACCGTGTACAGGAACGAGGTCACGCCGGAGACGGGCGCGGTCAGCCACTTCTTGAAGTGGCACATCACGGCGGCGGCGACGGCGAGGACGAAGCCGAGGGCGACAGCGACCAGGGTCAGTTCGAGGTGCTGCACCAGGGCGGGCCAGAACAGGTTCCACCAGTGGTCGCCGAACCAGTCGGTGCAGAAGGTGGCGTCCCGGGCGACACAGGCGCTGGGGTCGCCGTAGTCGGGGATGACCGGGTTCGCGCTCACGCGGCACCCGCCTTCCGTACGGCGTCCAGGGAGACGACGCCCAGCACCTTGCCGCCGGCTTCCGGGCCGCCCGCACCGCCCGCCTCACCGGCGCGGGTGGACTCGGCACCGGCGGACTCGGTGACGGCGGACTGGGCGCCGGGGGACTCGGCGCCGGGGGACTCGGCGCCGGTGGACTCGGTGACGCGGACGCCTTCGGTGCCCTCGGCGACCATCAGCGAGAGCGCGGAGCGCAGGCTGGCGTCCGCGGCGAGGGCGGGCAGACGCGCGTCGTCCGGCCCGGCGGGGGACAGGTCGCCGCTGTGGACCAGGTCGGCGAGGCGCGTGAGCGTCAGCCGCTTGAGGCCGCGGTCGGCGCCGACGAAGCGGGCGACGAACTCGTCCGCGGGCTGCTTGAGGAGGGCGCGCGGAGTGTCGTACTGGGCGAGCTTCCCGCCCTCCCGGAAGATCGCGATCCGGTCACCCATCTTCACGGCCTCGTCGATGTCGTGGCTGACGAAGATGACGGTCTTGCGCAGGCGCTCGTGCAGTGCGAGGAACTCGTCCTGCACGTGCTCACGGGTGATCGGGTCCAGCGCGCCGAACGGCTCGTCCATCAGCATCACGGGCGGGTCGGCCGCCAGCGCGCGGGCGATCCCGACGCGCTGGCGCTGACCGCCGGACAGCTGCGAGGGATAGCGCCTGCCGAACTCGCCGACGGGCAGCCCCACCAGTTCGAGCAACTCACCGACGCGGTCCTTGACGCGCTTCTTGTCCCAGCCGAGCACCTTGGGCACGGTCGCGACGTTCTCCGCGATGGACAGGTGCGGAAAGAGCCCGGTCTGCTGGATGACGTACCCGATCGAGCGGCGCAGCTGGATCGGGTCGAGGTCGCGGATGGAGCGCCCGCCGATACGGATGTCACCGCCGGTGATCTCCGCGAGCCGGTTGACCATCATCAGGGCTGTCGTCTTGCCGCTGCCGGACGGACCGAGCAGCACGCAGATCTCGCCGGCCGGGACGGTCAGCGACAGGTCGTCGACGGCGGGCTCGGTGGCGTTCGGGTACGTCTTGACCACGCGGTCGAAGACGATGTCCTGCGCGGCGGCAGGGGTTTCAGGGCCGGCCTGAGACATGGGTGGTTCTCCTGGTCGAGGCGCGCCGGGGCAGGGCGCGCCTGGGCGGGGTGCCGGTCGAGGCGAGCCGGCGAAGGGGCCTTCGGGCTCAGAGCAGGCCGTTGGCCTCGAGGAACTTTCCGGCGACCTCGGCAGGGGTCAGTCGCACGGTGTCGACGGCCCGGTTGAGCTGCTGCACGGCCTTCTCGGTGAGCAGCGCGTCGACCTTGTTCAGCGTCTCGGCGAACTCGGGTCCCTGCTCCTTGAGCACGTCCTTGTGCACGACCGGAGCGACGTTCTGGAATCCGTAGAAGTTCTTGTCGTCCTCGAGCAGCGTGTAGTCGCCGCGGGCGAGTTGCGGGTCGGTGGTGAAGACGTCGGCGGCCTCGACGTCCCCGTGGTCGAGCGCCTTGTACTGGAGACCGATGGTGAGCGACCTGGCCTTCGTGTCCGTCAGGCCGTACTCCTTCACCAGTTCGGTGTAGCCCAGCGCCCCCGAGATGTTGTCGGGGTACTCAGCGAAGCGGATGTGCCCCGCCTTCTTCAGGTCGCCGATCGTCTTGAGCCCGTGCTTCTTCGCGAACGCCGGCTTGACGGCCACGGCGTTCTTGTTCTGGAAGGGAGTGGGCTGGAGCATCGTCAGCCCGCGCTTCTCCTGGAACGCCTTGGCCTTGACGAAGGTGTCCCGCGCCGAGTGCGGGATGCTCGCGTCCCTGGCCAGCACCTGGAGGATCACCCCGGTGTACTCGGGGTACAGGTCGATCTGGCCCGAGGTGAGCGCTCCGTCGATGATCTCCGTGCTGCCGATGTTGTTCTTCAGTTCGACGTCGTAGCCGGCCTCGGTGAGGGCCTGCCGGTACATCTCACCGATGATCCACTGCTCCGTGAACTGCTTTGCGCCGATGACGACGGTGGGTCTGCCACCGGTCGCCGACGCGGCGGCGCCCCCGCAGCCCGTCAGGGCCGCCAGGCACACCAGCGCCAGCGCTCCCGCCCACGCACGCCGGTGCGCGCGCGCCCTCACACCTGGTCCCGGGGGACGGAGTAGGACCAGGTACGCGCGAAGACCTGCCGCTCGCCGTCGCCGTCAGGCCGGGGAGTCCCCTCGTAGGCGCGGAGGGTGTTGACGACGAGGAAGTCGTCGCCGTCGGCCGTCATCCGCGAGAGGGTGTGCACCCGCGTGGCCCAGTCGTCGCGGCGGATCGACTCCTCGCGCTCGCACTCGACGAGGGCCGAGTGCGGGTCGCCTTCGGTGAGACGGAAGCGGTTGAGGTCGCGCCCTGTGCGGGTGAGTCCGTCGGCGTGGTCGACCATCGTTCCGTCCGCGGGCGTCGTGACGACGGTCTGCTCACCGCTGGCCTGGTCGAAGAAGACGGTGCGCGCGCCGGGGATGCCGGTCACCTCGATGCTGTGCGGCGGGCCTTCGCGGGGCGGTGCGAACGCCGGCAGCGCGCCCTCCTCCTCGGGCCGGGGCGCACGGACCGGAAGCGTCAGCTCACCGTGTGCCGTCTCCAGCTGAACCGTTGCCTCGTTTGGCGACGGCCACACCCACGGCCACAGCGACGCGGAGACGGAGACCCTGACGCGGTTGCCCGCGCCGAAGGCGTGCCCGATGGCGAACAGCGGCACCCGCACGTCGTAGGCGCGGCCGGGCTCCAGCGGCTCGGGCTCGGCGTGCCCGTCGCGGTGGGTGAGGTTGAGCAGCCCGGTGGTGACCAGCTTCGACGAGCCGTCCGGGAACACCTCGCACAGCCGCACCGCCAGCTGTGCCCGCGGCCGGTCGGCGGTGACGCGCAAGGTGACGGAGGGCACGCCGAGAATCTCGACGGTCTCCTCCAGCACCGGCCCCGTGAAGGTGTACGAGCGCCCGTCGTCGGCTGCCTGGTCCCCGTACTGGCCGGGGACGTCACCGAACTTGAGGAAATCGCCCGACGCTGCGCCGACCGCCAGCGCGGAGCGCAGCAGCGCCGTCGCCCGGCCGTCCGACCAGGCGCGCAACGGGATGCGCTGCGGCTCGACACCCCGAGTGGGCCAGGACGGCTCGGTGACCCAGCGCCCGGGGCGCACTTCGCGGTCGCTGCCCACGGGCGTCGAGTCGGGGATCCAGGCACGCAGCCGTGGCTCCTCCATGATCCCGTTGTCCGCGCCGCGCATCCAGTGGTCGAACCAGCGCACGCACTCGCCCTGGAAGTCCATGGCGGGACCCGGCTCGGCCTGGTGCGGATAGGTGTGCGCCCACGGGCCGATCAGCGCCTTGGCGGGGGCGTTGTCCGCATCCAGGTGTTCGAGCAGCCGGAAGACCGCACCCCGGTAGGGGTCCAGCCAGCCGCCGACGGCATAGACGGGGACCTGGATCGCGGAGAAGTCCTCGCAGACGGAGCCGTGCTGCCAGTAGGCGTCACGCCGCTGGTGGGCGAGCCACGTCTGAGCGTACGGGACGGTCGACTCCAGCCGCTCCAGCCACTGGGCGCGCCACGCGTCGCCGAGCACCGCGGGGTCGCCCGGGCGGGCGTTGTAGGCGAGCATCGTCGCGGCCCACGGCAGCATTTCGGAGGCCAGCAGGCAGCCGCCGGCGTAGTGCACGTCATCGGCGTACCGGTCGTCCGTGGAACAGACGGTGACGATGCACCGCAACTGCGGGGGCCGCAGAGCGGCGATCTGGAGCCCGTTGAAGCCGCCCCAGGACTTTCCGATGATCGCGACCTGCCCGTCGGACCACTCCTGCTCCTCGATCCAGGCCAGCACCTCCAGCGCGTCGTCGAGCTCCTGCTGGTGGTACTCGTCCAGCATCACGCCGTCCGAGTCGCCGCTGCCCCGGCAGTCCACGCGCACGGCGGCGTACCCGGCCTGCGCGAACTGTCCGTGCAAGGTCGCGTCCCGGGGCGCGGTGCCGTCGTTCTTGCGGTAGGGGATGTACTCCAGGACGGCCGGCACCGGCCCGCGCGCGCCCTCCGGGAGCCACACCCGGGCTGCGAGCCGCGTTCCGTCCTTGAGGGGAATCCATATGTGCCGCAGCACCCGCACCGCGCCCCGGGGCTGTGAGGCCGTCGGCAGACCGGTTCCGGCCGGGCTCCCCGGCGGAGCCGCCGGGGACGGGCGGGGTCGCATAGGTATGTGCGCTTTGTGGATTGTTCTGCTGACTGCTGGGGAACCGGGTGGTGCTCATGGGGTGGCACCCTAGACGAGCCCCAAGGGGCGATTCGCCCTGTATGCACGGTAATTCGGCGGTTGTTCAGCGATGAACAACAACACAGGAATGAACCCTTCCGCTCCGGGTAGGCTTCCTTCCCTCTGCATGGCCATGCACGCTGAAGCCGGACCGCCGGGTGCGGAACGGCCGAGAGCGGGACCGCCGAGAGCGGGACGGCTGAGAGTGGGACGGGAGCCGGAGAGCCGTCCGCCGGAAGGGCCGGCGAACGGCTCGGGGCACACGTCCGGGTCTCAGGAGACGAAACCGCGCGTCACATGCGTACCGGCGCCGTCGTTCTCGGCATGGTAGTCGGACTCGCCGACGCAGTCGCTGTACTCGTAGTTCGCCCTGGACGTACCGCTCAGCCCGCCGGCGTCCGTGGAGGTCGGACCGCCGAAGACCACATCCGATCTGGGCATCTGAGCGCAGCTGGGAATCCCGAGGTAGTACTCCACGAAGCCTCCCTGGGAACCCTGGAGACTGCCGCTCCCGGCCGGCAGCGTGTACGTGCCCAGGTGGGTGGCCTTGCCGGTGACGGTGTCCGTCGCCGTGCCGCTCCAGGTGTCGGTTCCGGTCCGCTCGACCTTGATGTCGTAGCGGTGGCCGTACACGGCGTCGAAGTCCACCGCGCAGGTGACACCGGGGCCGCCGTCGGCTCCCTCATGGCAGAGCGGGTCGGAGGTGGTCGCCCCTTCCGTGAAGGTGGAGAAGCGGGCGGACAAGCGTTCGCTCGACCCGCTGTTCTCCCGCGGCTGCAGACCGGTGTAGCCCATGCCGTTCGCGAAGCTGTACTGCTGGGCGAAGTAGATCCCCTCCTGGTGGGCGGTGGCCGGATTGACGGTGATGGGGAAGGTGATGTTGCTCATCCCCGAGGACGGCGTGCCGTCGATCGACCAGCCGACCGACACGTTGCCGCCCCCGACAGCCGCGGACGCCGTGTGCGGCGTCGCAGCCAGCAAAGCAGCAGCAGCCGCGGCGGGTATCGCGCAACGGCGGAGTGTCCCGACTACTGACATGTTCTTCCTCTTCTCTGTGGGGGGAGGGAGAAGGGAAACCGCGCTTTCCGACATCGGCACTTCCCTGTCCCATGAAAAACCTCGAACGGACCCGGAACCGGCTCGGAGACCGGGTATCCGCCCTCGTGGAATTCTCTACTCGGCTCCCGAGGGCGACTCCATGGACTAACGCGGCCGTCCCCTTGGACTCCCGGAACTCCCTCACGCCGGCAACCCGGGTGAGCAGGCCCGGGGCGCGGACGTTCTCGAACGCGCCGCGCGGTAACCGGTGGTGCGGGTGGGGCTGATAGGGAGAACGAGGAGCCGGAGGCACCGGGTTCGGCGAAGCCTAAGGCGTCCGGTGATGCCGAGTTCCGAGGAGAGGTATGGAATCGCCCCGGCGGACCGGGTGGATGCTCGTGAACTGCGGATGGATGCTCGGCGGCTTCGCCGGTGTCACGGCCGCATGCGAACTCCTTCCCCCGCTGGGCCGTGCCGCTTTGCTGGGTCGTCTACTTCGCGGTGCTGGCGGTATTGATGAGTTGCCTCGCACAACACATGGGCCTCATTGTCGTGATACCGCTCGTCATGTATCTCGCGGTCGTCTACTTTCTGTGCGTCGTCGAACTGCGCGCCGATATGGTGATGCGCTCACGCGGACAACTCGTTCATGCGGTGGTGACTGAGGACCGGGTGACCTCCCCACGCGGTTACCTGATCCGCCACTACACGCTTTCCCGGCCCGACGGCTCGCCGGTGAAAGGGGTCATGCCCTCCGGGGCGGTCGAACCGGACTGACCTCGGGCGACGCGGCGACGCGGTGTGACGGGGGCGGGGCCAGGTCGGTTTCGCCTCCGGGTGACCGTTCCGCCGGGGCCAGTACCTCGTCCGGCCCCCGGTCGCCCGCTGCCCAGTAGTCGATGGTGAGGGCTGTGACGAGCCGACCGGAGTCGTCGGTCACGATGCCCGCGCCCGCCTTGGTCGAGCTGCCGTAGGTGAGCGCCGTCTTGTGGCCTGGGCTGTTGAACCAGGCTTCGAGCATGGCCTCGGGCCGCGTGCCCGAACCGCCCATGAACAGCACTTCGTGGCCGCAGTGTGCGAGAGCGCCCTTCGCGAGACTGGCGGAGGAGCACGGTTCGGCCTGGGAGGCCAGTGCGCCGCTCTCCTCGCCCTGGGGGAGGAGAGCGGCTGGGCGGCGCTCGTTGAGCAGGGCTATGAGCTCGCGCTCGTCCGCCGACATGCCCGCGGGTGCGCTGTCCCGGCCGGTGGGACATGCCCGCAAGTAAAGCCACGGCAAAGTTTTTTGACGGATTTGCCCGTATTTAACAGGGTCAATCGTTAAAAACAGACATTATGCCGCGCTCCGCGGTTTGCCGTCGCGCTCCGCGAGGACTTATAAGAGGGGCAATGCTTTCGCGGTCTCGGAATTATTTCCGGACCCTGCCGTGGAGTAAACCCATGCTTCTTGTCCCCTCCGACACGGAGAAACTGTTGTTGTGCGTGGCCGGGATGGTCGCACGCGACCGCAGGTCCCGTGGAATCAGGCTCAACTATCCGGAAGCCGTTTCCCTGCTCTCTTGCTGGGTGCTCGAACGAGCCCGTGAGGGAGCCCGGGTCGTCGATCTCATGAGTCAGGGGAGGGATGTCCTGACCCGCGAAGACGTCATGGAAGGCGTCCCGGAGATGCTCCACGATGTGCAGGTGGAGGCAACGTTCCCGGATGGGCGCAAGCTCGTCACGCTCACCGAACCGATCCCGTGATCCCCGGCGAGGTGCGCCCGGGCACCGAGATACTGAGCATCAACGCATACGGCGAGAAAATGCTTCTCGCGGTCGTCAACGAAGGTGATCGGCCGATCCAGGTGGGATCGCATCTGCATTTTCCGGACGCGAATCCGGCGCTTTCTTTCGACCGGGCTGCCGCGCACGGTTTTCGGCTGGACATTCCTTCCGGCACGTCAGTGCGTTTCGAGCCGGGATTCGCCGTCGAGGTTCCGCTGGTGCGCCTCGGCGGCCACGCGAGAGTGCCCGGAATCCTCGTACGCGACGGTACGGGCGGCGACGCGCTCGCACCGGGGAGACGCCGGGACGGCACGCAGCCGAAGCGCTCGGCGCGCAAGACAGCCTGAAGCCGCTGCAAGACAGCCTGAAGTCGCTGAGAGGAAGGGAAAGAGATGGCCGAGGTGTCCCGGGCCGCCTACGTCGCGCTGTACGGGCCGACGCGAGGGGACCGCATCCGACTCGGTGACACGGACCTGTGGATCGAAGTCGAGGAGGACCGGTGCTTCGGCGGTGACGAGGCGGTCTTCGGCGGAGGCAAGTCGATCCGCGAGTCCATGGCGCAGTCCACCGCGTCACGGGCGGCCGGCGCCGTGGACCTGGTGATCACCAACGTGGTGGTTCTCGACCACTGGGGGGTGATCAAGACGGACGTCGGCGTCCGGGACGGCCGCATCGTCGCCCTGGGGCGCGCGGGGAACCCGGACATCAGCGACGGGGTCCACCCCGACCTGGTCATCGGTCCTGGCACGGACGTCGTGTCGGGCGAGGGCCGCATCCTGACGGCCGGCGCCGTGGACACACACGTACACGTGCTGGCGCCTGAATCCCTCGAAGAGGCCCTCGCCACCGGCACCACCACCGTCATCGGTGGCGGCACAGGACCGACGGAGGCCTCCAAGGCGACCACCGTCACCGCTGGGCAGTGGCATCTGAGCATGATGCACCGGGCGCTGGACCACCTCCCCCTGAACGTCATGCTGTTCGGCAAGGGCAGCACCGTCGGCACCGAGGCGCTGCGGGAGCAGGCGCTGGCCGGAGCGGGCGGCTACAAGGTCCACGAGGACTGGGGCGCGACACCGGCCGCCATCGACGCAGCCCTGCGCGCCGCGGACGACTTCGGTCTCCAGGTCGCGCTGCACGCGGACAGCCTCAACGAGACCGGCTATGTCGAGGGCACACTGGGCGCGATCGCCGGGCGCGGCATCCACGTCTTCCACGCCGAGGGCGCGGGCGGTGGGCACGCCCCCGACATCATCACGGTCGCCGCGCACAGCAACATCCTTCCCGCGTCGACGAATCCGACCCTCCCGCACACCGTCAACACGGTCGACGAACACCTCGACATGCTGCTGGTCTGCCACCATCTCAACCCCGCGGTACCGGAGGACCTGGCCTTCGCCGAATCCCGCATCCGCGCCACCACCATCGCCGCGGAGGACGTGCTGCACGACATCGGCGCGCTGTCCATCACCTCCTCCGACGCCCAGGCCATGGGCCGGATCGGTGAAGTGATCTGCCGGACCTGGCAGGTGGCCCACGTGATGAAGGAGCGCTTCGGCGTGCGCGACGAGGACGGGCTGCCCGCGGACAACGCACGGGCCCGCCGCTATGTCGCCAAGTACACCATCTGCCCCGCCGTCGCCCATGGCATCGACCATGTCGTCGGCTCCGTCGAGCCGGGAAAACTCGCCGATCTGGTGCTGTGGGACCCGGCGTTCTTCGGTATCCGTCCGGCCGCCGTCCTCAAGGGCGGCATGGTCGTCCACGCGCCGGTCGGCGACCCCAACGCCGCCATCCCCACCACACAGCCGGTGCTCCTGCGGCCCTCGGCGGCTGCGGCGGCCGGAGCGCATCTGTCGGTCAGCTTCGTCTCACCCGCCGCGCTCGACGACGGCCTCGCCGACCGGCTCGGCCTGACCCGGCAGTTGCTGCCCGTACGGCCCACGCGGCAGTTGACCAAGGCCGCCCTGCCCAACAACACGGCACTCCCGGCCATCGAGGTCGACCCGGAGACGTTCAGTATCCGCGTCGACGGAGAACCTGTGGTGCCGGAGCCCGCTGAACGCCTGCCGCTCGCCCAGCGCTACAGCCTCTTCTGACGGGGTGAGCTGATGACCGGCGAACTCGCGACCCTGCTGCTGTGCGACGGCAGGCTCCCGGTCGGCGCCTACACCTACAGCGCCGGCCTGGAGCCCGCGGTGGCGGCGGGCCTGACCCGCGACCAGGTCCCCGGACTGCTGCGGGCGCGGCTGCGTACCGTCTCCGTCACGGAAGCCGCAGCGGCCGTGCTGGCGCTGCGGGCGGGGCGGCGCGACCCGGTCGACCACGCCCCCGTACAGGCCGCGCTGGCCGCCCGCACCCCCACCGCTCCGCTGCGCGAGGCGTCAGCGGCGCTGGGCCGCGGCGTCCACCGGCTCGCGCGCCGGCTCGCCGCCGACCACCCCGCGGTCCTCGCACTGGAGCGTGCGGCGCCGCCGGGTACCACGCCCGCGCGACCCATGCGCCCGGTCGTGACCGGAGCGCTCGCGGCTGCCCTCGGCGTGGGAGAGGCGGCACTGGCGCGCACCGTGCTCTACGACGACCTCCAGACCGTCACCTCCGCGGCGCTGAAACTCCTGCCGGGCGACCCGCTGGACGCGGTCGCCTGGATCCTCGCCTGCGAACAGCACGTGGAGGCCGCGGTGGCCGAGTCGAGGGCGGTCACCTCGGCCGACAGCCTGCCCGCACGATCCGCACCACTGACCGAACAGTGGGCGCTCGAACACCCACACAACGACAGGAGACTCTTCCTTGCCTGACAGCTCTCTTCCCTCATCCGCTGCCCCCAGCAGCTCCTCATCCGCGCACGAGCCGGCACGCCGCGCGCTCCGTGTCGGAGTCGCCGGGCCCGTCGGCACCGGCAAGAGCTCGATCCTCGCCACGCTGTGCAGGGAACTGGCCGGCGGCATGGCCATGGCGGTCGTCACCAACGACATCTACACCGACGAGGACGCCCGCTTCCTGCGGTCCGCCGGTGTCCTGCCCACCGACCGGATCCACGCGGTCGAGACCGGGGCCTGCCCGCACACCGCCATCCGCGACGACATCAGCGCCAACCTCGACGCCGTCGAGGACCTGGAGGCGGCGCACGGGCCGCTCGACGTGGTGCTGGTGGAAAGCGGTGGGGACAACCTCACCGCCACCTTCAGCCCCGCGCTCGTCGACGCCCAGATCTTCTGCCTCGACGTCGCGGGCGGAGGCGATGTCGCACGCAAGGGCGGGCCCGGCATCCGCGGTGCCGATCTGCTGGTCGTCAACAAGACGGACCTGGCACCGTACGTCGGTGTCGACGTCACCCGCATGGTGGCCGACGCAAGAAGCGCCCGGGAGGGGCGGCCCGTGCTGGCGCTCTCGAAGGAGGATTCCGGCTCGGTCGCCGAACTCGCGGCGTGGCTGCGCGACACGCTCGCCCGCCACCGGGCCGGCACCCTCGTCCCCCGGGATCCGGGCCCCATGGCGCCGCACTCCCACGCGCATCCCCACCCGTGAGCGGGCAGTACGAGGCTCCGCCCGCAAGCGGCCAGGACGACGCCCGCCGCGTCGGGGAGACTTCCCGGCCCACCGTCGTGGCCGTCGAGCGCGACGGCGCCCGCAACCGGATCACCACGCTGCGCCCCGGCGCGTTCCTGGCGCCGATGCCGTTGCACGCGCGGGGCGGCACGGCCCGCATCGCCCTCGTCGGCACCACAGCCGGGCTGCTGGCCGGTGACGCCCTCGCGCTCGACGTCTCGGTCGGCCCGGGCGCCGAGCTGGAACTGACGGAGACGGCCGGGCTGGTGGCCTACGACCACAGGGGAGGCGTCTCCTCATGGCGTGCCCGGGTGACCGTCGCGGCCGGCGGGCGGCTCCAGTGGGAGGGCAAGCCGTTCGTGGCCGCGGGCGGTGCCCGGGTCGACCGCGGGCTCGAGGTGTCCCTCGGACAAGGGGCCACGATGCTCTGGCGGGACACCCTCGTGCTGGGACGCTGCGCGGAACGCGGAGGCAGCGTGCGTTCCGCGACCCGCGTCCTGCACGAGGGCCGGGAGCTGTTCGTCGAGGAACTGGACCTGACGGACCACGAGGAGCGTGAGCTGCCGGGGATCCTCGGCAGCTCACGGGTGGTGGACGCGGTCGCCGCTTTCGGCCGCACCCCCGCCCGGCCGCACCCTCCTCTGGCGACGCCGCTGGCAGGACCCGGCGCCCTGGCCCGCACCGTGACACCCGGCGCTGCCCGCGACAGCGCCGGACTCGACGAGGTGTGGCGGTCGTGGGCCACCGCGAGGTGACACGTACCCGCCGGCCGCTCACCGGTCCACCTGTCTCCGCCCACCGAGCACGTCGGTGCGTCCACGCGCCCCGAGGACTCACCGCGTGCGGAGGCCCTCCAGCAGCCGTCGCTGATGGCGCTCGCCGTTCGTCTCGTAGCCGACCACGGTGACGAACGGGGCGAGCATCACCACGAGCAGGCACACCGCGAGCGCGACGCCCGCCGCGGACAGGAACACCGCGACGGCCAGCACCACGAACGTGAGGGAGATCAGCAGCAGGTGGTAGCGGTCCACCGCCGACAGCAGCAACGTCTGCAGCAGATACACCATCAGCAGGTAGAGGCCGACCGGCACCGCGAGGGAGAGAACGACCGCGACCTCACCGATGCGCGCGTCGTGCTCCAGTTGCAGTCCGGCCACGTGCAGCCCGGCCCCGGCTCCCGCGATGCCCACGAAGAGCGGGATGTGCCCGTAGCCGAAGAGGTAACCGCGCCCGCGGCGGTGGACCAGGATGTCACCGAAGGGAAGGGCGAAGTAGACCCACCACATGCCGAACGTCAGGCCGACACCGGCGATGACGACAGCGACCGCGTTCCCGGTCCAGTGCGTTCCGTCCCCGCCGCCGAGCAGACCGCCGGAGGAGGCGACGGTGCCGACCACTCCCTCCCCGAGCGTGATGATCGCGAAGAGGCTGTACCGCTCCGCCACGTGGTGCGGATGCCAGGGGGTGCCGCCCGCCTCACCCTGGGTGAGGACCGGCAGCACCAGTTCCCCCACCGCCAGCACCGCGAACGCGACGAACGCCGCGGTGAGCGGCATGGGCACGAATCCGACGACGATCCAGCCTGCCTGGACGAGCACGGTCCAGCGGATGTTCGCCATGCCCACGTCGTGGAAGGCGGGTGACTGCCGGGCCGCCCGCCACCACTGCGCCACCATCGCGACCCGCATCACGACGTATCCGATGACGATCACCCGCAGCTCCAGATGCCCGCCCTCCTCCAGGGAGTGGAACATCGCGGGCAAGCCGAGGGAGAAGACGACGACGCCGGTCATCTGCAACATCGTCAGCGCCCGGTAGAGCCAGTCGTCGGTGCCGAACGCGGAGGCGAACCAGCTGAAGCTGATCCACGCGACGCTGATCGCGAACATCGCGAGCACGAACGCGGTGACCGCCTGTCCCGGGTGACCCTCCGCGAGCATCTCGGCGAAGTGCGAGGCGGCGGTACCGACCGCGATCACGAAGCTGAGGTCGAACAGCAACTCCAGGGGCGTGGAGACCCGGCCGCTCTCGTGCGGGTCACGGCCGGTCATCGGCCGCAGGCGATGGGCCGGCCCGCTCCCTTCCTCCGCGCCGGGGACTTGTGCATCACTCATACGCAGCATGGTGACGCAGGTGGAGGTGTTCCCGTGCCAGGCGGGTGGACGCGGCGGCAGACGCGCGTCCCCTTCGCACGCGGGTCCCCTTCGCACGCGCGTCCCCTCCGCACGGGCGTCCCGTTCGCACGCGCGTCCCGGTCAGCGGGAGCCGTGCCCGCGTGCGCGAGCGTCCTCGTAGAGTGCCGCGTTCACCCGTGAGCGTGAGGAGAAGCGCGTGGACGACCAGATCGACCAGTGGGACGCCACCGCGACCGCGGAGGGAGTCAGGCGTGGTGTCACCGACGCCCGTGCCGTCGCCGAGAGCGCCATCGCCCGGATCGAGAAGCTCGACCACCGGCTCAACGCCGTCATCCACACCCGCTTCGCCGAGGCGCTGGCGGAGATCGACGCAGGACTGCCCGACGGCCCGCTGCGCGGAGTGCCGGTCCTCGTCAAGGACCTCGGAACACAGGTGGCCGGTCTCCCGGCAGCGGGCGGAAGCAGGCTGTTCACCGGGGGCGTCGCGGACCGGGACAGCGAACTCGTGGCCCGCTACCGCCGTGCGGGGATGGTCGTCCTCGGCACCACCAACACGCCCGAACTCGGCCTCAACGCCAGCACGGAGCCCACTCTCCACGGGCCGACCCGCAACCCGTGGAGCGCCGCGCACTCACCCGGCGGCTCCAGCGGCGGGTCGGCCGCCGCGGTGGCGGCCGGGATGGTGCCCGTCGCCCATGCCAGCGACGGTGGCGGATCGATCCGTATTCCGGCGGCGGCCTGCGGCCTGTTCGGTCTCAAGCCCAGCCGCGGCAGGGTGTCGCCCGCGCCGCAGCCGTCCACCCTGTCGGGGCTGGTCTCGGGCCACCACGCCGTCACCACGACGGTGCGCGACAGCGCGCTGCTCCTCGACATCGCCGCGGGTCCGCTGCCGGGGGACGCGTACGCCGCCCCCACTCCGTCCGAGGCGTTCACGGCCTCGGCACGCCGGGACCCGGGCCGGCTGCGGGTCGGGCTGATCACCGGCTTCCCCGACGGCCCCTCCGTAGACCCGTGTGCGGCCGAAGCCGCCGTCGCCGCGGCCCGCTTGTGCGAGCGTCTCGGCCACGAGGTCACCGAGCTCACCGCCCCGTTCCGCCCCGCGGACGTGGGCCGTGCGTCGGCCGTGGTGATGGGAAGCGACCTGGTGGCCAGGGTGGACGCCCGACTGGACCAGCTCGGCCGGCAGCTCGCCGACGACGACCTCGAACCCTTCACGCACCTGCTCTACGACACCTACCGCCGCCTCGGGGCCGCCGACGTGAGCCGGGCGCTGCGGCGGATGCAGGAGATCGGCTGGGAGGTGGGCGCCGCTTTCCGAACGGTCGACGTGCTGTTGAGCCCGACGCTCGCGCAGCCCACCCCCAGGCTGGGCCTCCTCGACACACGCCGGCCCGAGTCCGTCTACGAACACGCCTCCGTCTACGCGGCCTTCACCAGCGTGCACAACGTCACCGGCATGCCGGCGATGTCGGTCCCGCTCGGCCGGGACGGTGAAGGGCTGCCGCTGGGCGTGCAGTTCGCCGCCGACCTGGGCGGCGAGGGGCTGCTGCTCGCCCTGGCGGCGCAGCTGGAAGCGGCAGCGCCTTGGCCCCGCCGCGCGGTGCCCCGCTGATCGTCCCGGTGGCTGGGACAGGGGCGAGGGGATCTTTCGTGGTGTGTCTCACTTGGGGCCCTCCCCGCGTCCGTCCCCGGACGTCTCGCTGAGAGCCCCACGCACGCGCGCGGCGGCCTTTCGGTCACGACGGCCGGCGCTCACGCACTGACGCGGGACATCGCGCTCCTCCCTCCCACGACAAGGATCACGATGGCACTCACTCCGCACCCGGCCGACTCCACGGTATCCAGGCGTCGCCTGTTCGCCGTGCTCGCGGTGATCATCCTTTTCTCGGAAATCGGTTCCTTCGAGATCATCATGGTCTACCCGGCTCTCCCGAAGATGGCCGCCTCCTTCGCGACACTGCACATCGCCTGGGCCGCCTCGATCCTCACCCTCGCGGGTGCCACGGTCATGCCGCTCGTCGGCAAGGCGGGGGACAAGTGGGGCAAGAAGCGGGTCATCCTCGTGCTCGGAGCCGTCTTCGTCGTCGGCAGCCTCGTCTGCGCGTTCGCGAGTTCGTTCCCCGCACTGCTGGTGGGACGAGCCCTCCAGGGCTGCCTCGTCGGCGTCGTCACCATGTCCTACAGCCTCGTGCGGGACATCATGCCCCGCGACTTCGTGCCCATCGCGCTGGGAACCGTGGTGACCGGCGTCGGCATGTCGGCCCTCGCCGGACCCTTCCTGGCCGGCTGGCTCCTCGACAGCTTCGGTTCCGCCGGGGTCTTCTGGTTCCTGGCCCTGTACGTGGCCGTGCTGCTGCCGGTCTACGGCGCCGTGGTCCCCGAGAGCCCCATCCGCCTCGACCGCCCGATCGACTACCTGGGTACGGCGCTCCTCGGTCCCGGCATCGGTGTGCTGCTGCTCGGAGTCACCCAGGGCAGCGACTGGGGCTGGACGGCCGGGTGGACACTGACGTTCCTGATACTCGGGAGCGCCATGCTGCTCGCGTTCGTGTGCTGGCAACGCGTGTGCCGCAACCCGCTGATCGACCTGGACGTGCTGCTCGGCCGCAGATTCGGCCCCACGGTGCTGGCGGTCGCCTGCGTCTCCTACATGATGAACGCGCACGCGCTGATCAGCCCCACCATGCTGATGGCACCGGAGAACACCCCGGGCATCGGCTACGGGGCCGGTCTTTCGGCGACCGAGCTGGCCGTGTGGACCTGTCCGCTGGGCATCGCGGGAATGTTCGTGGGGCCGCTCGGGGGCCACCTGGCCAAGAAGGCCGGCGCCCGCAACGTCCTGCTCGCCTCCGCGGGCCTGTTCCTGCTGGTGATGTTCCTGGGCTCGCGACTGTTCACGGTGCAGTGGCAGGTGGGGCTCATGAGCCTGACAGCGGGGTGTGCGGTGGGCTTCCTGCACTCCTCGAACGCCAACCTGGTCCAGGACGCGCTCCCGGCCTCGCAGAGCGGCGTGGGCAACTCCGTCGGCGGCATGAGCACCCTGTTGACGGCGGGCGTCGCCACGGCCCTCACCGGAGCGGTCATGTCGAAGAACGTGCTGGAGGTCGATCCGCGGACACACGCGGTGCGTTACGCCGACAGCGCTCTCACCGACGGGTATCTGTACGCCGCCGTCGTGGGCCTGGCCGGTGCGGCCGTCGCGCTGGTCATGAAGCACGGCCGTGCGCCCGCACAGGGAGGCATGACCGGACCGGAAGACGGCGTGCGTGTTGTCGGGGCGCCGCCGCAGGCCCCTGCCAAGACGCTGAGCTGACGCGCCCGTCGGCCGACGGACGTCGGCCGTCGACTTCCCGACGACGACCGACAGCCGATAGGCGGCGGGCGGCGGGCGACAACCGACAACCGATAGCCGACAGCCGATGGCCGCCAGCCGGCGGTCAGCCGGCGAGGGCCGGCCGCCGGCTGACCGCCCACGCTCAGGCTTCCGCCGCCGGCTCGGGGCCGGCCCCGACACCCGAGGCGAGGAGCGCGGGCGACTCGGCACGTCCGTCGAGCACTCTGTTGGTCCGTACGGTCACCCGCCAGCCGTCCGGGCCCCGGCGCAGCCGCCAGTGGTTGGCGGTGGCCCGCCGCACGGTGAACTCCGAGGAGTCCGGGTCCCTGGTGATCATGGTGGAGTAGCAGACGGCCACGGCCGTGTCGCCCCGCACCCGCACCCGCGGCGCGCCGACGATGTGGGCGCAGCCGTTGCTGATCCAGGTCTGGTGGCGGGCGGAGCCGACCATGGCCGCGATCTCCTCCCGGCCGGTCATCAGCAACTCGTCGACGTCGTAGACCCCGTCCTCCTCCCACAAGCCGGCCACATCCCGGGCGCGTCCGCTGTCGACGAGGGGCCCGTAGGCCAGGACCAGGGCGCTGATGGCTGCCTCGTCCTCGAGGCGGACAAGGCGTGCTTCCAGCGCGGCGAGGCGTTGTTCCGCCTCGGCCAGGCGCTGCTCGGTGTCGCTCATGCGGCTCCTGTGGGGTCAGAGGGACGCGGCCAGGGGGGCGAGGGCCGCCAGTTGCTCGCAGTAGTGGTCGGCAGAGTCCGCCCGCACGGAGGCCGACAGCAGGGTGGCTCCGGCCTCGCGCACGCGGGTCAGGGCGCGGGTCGTCGCCTCCGGGTCGCCGATCGGGTCGACGGGGCGGCCGGGGCTGAGGACGATCTCGAACCCGTCGGGGAGTTCGGTCCGCTCGACCATGTCCCGGAGCTCGTCGGCGGCGAGGCCGAACGGCACCCAGCCGTCGCCGTGGGCCGCGGCCCTGCGCAGCGACTTGTGGGTGCGCCCGCCGAACCACATCGGCACGCGCTCCTGCATGGCGTGCGGTGCGACGAGGAGATCCTCGAACGCGTAGAACTCGCCGCGGTAGGCGGGCAGGCGCTCGGAGAGGGCGGACCGCAGCGCACGGGAGGCGTCGTCCGCCCGTGCCCCGCGATCCTCGAACGGGGCGTCGAGCAGCTCGAACTCCTGCCGGAGGCTGCCCACTCCGAGGCCGAGGGTGACCCGACCGCCGCTGAGCACGTCGAGGGTGCCGTAGCGCTTCGCGATCTGGAGCGGATGATGGTAGCCGAGCACCAGGACCTGGGTGACCAGCCGGATGCGGGTGGTCCACGCGGCCAGGTAGCCGAGTGTGGCGAGCGGATCCCAGTAGGTGCCGCCGCGCTGATGCGCGACGTCGACCGGGACGGCCACGTGCTCGCTGCAGGTGAGGTGGTGGAAGCCGAACTGGTCGGCTGCTCGGGCGATGCGGGCCAGTTCGGCTGCGCCGGCGTCCGCTTCCCAGGCGGAGCTGACCCCTGGCTGCTGTACGACCACGGGTGAGGTGATCCCGATGCGCATGCTCCTCCTTCTGTGACCTGTGACCGGCCCGTGTGCTCCGGGCGATTCGTAACGTCCGCCCGGGTGCGGCGGCTCGGGCTGTCCCGTTCAGCGGGAGCCGTGCGTGGCCGGCGGGGTCGCGGGGGAGCGAACCGGCGCATGCCTCTTCCTCACGTTCGGCGGCGCTGTTAGATTCCGAAAAGCAGAATTCATTTCAGTTCGGCTGGAGGGGCCCCATGACGGTTGTCGACACAGGTCCTGCGGTGGATGCGCCCGTTCACAAGAAGCTGCCGCCGTCGATGGTCGAGCGCATGACGTTGATCATGGACGCGTTCGAGGGGCGCACGACCCGGCTCTCCCTGGAGGACGTGGCACGCCGCACGCACCTTCCCCGCTCCACGGCGCACCGGATCCTGGACCAACTGGTGCGGCTGAGGTGGCTGGAGCACACCCCCCACGGCTACGGCCTCGGGCGCAGGGCCCTCGGTCTGGGCGGCGACGGCACCCACAACGAGATCCGCGAGGCCGCCGCGGGGCGGTTGCACCACATGCAGATCCAGACGGGCATGGTGGTCCACCTGGCGGTGCTGGATGGCGCGCAGATCCGCTACCTCGACAAGATCGGCGGACGCTTCGCCACCTCCGTACCCTCCTCAGTCGGCGGCCGGGCGCCCGCGCACTCGACCGCGCTGGGGAAGGCCATGCTCGCCTGGCTGGCACCCGAGACGGTCGAGGCGCAGATGAACGAGGGCACGGGCATGGGGCGGATGACCCACCGCACCATCGCCGACACCGAGACGCTCCACCAAGAGCTCAACCGCATCAGGCAGCGGCGGGGGCTGGCCTTCGAGCGCGGCGAGTGCGTCCCCGGCATCGCCTGCGTCGCGGTGGCGGTCCGCGGCCCCGAGGGGCCGGTGGCCGCGCTCTCCCTCGTCGGCCACGCACAGACCCCGCTGGAGAAGGTCGCCCCGCTGGTGGCCGACGCGGCCCGGCACGTCTCGCTGCACCTGTTCCCCGGCCTGGAGACCCCCGGCAGGGCCCACCACGCGACCGCTGTCCAGGAGCGGGCGACCTGGTCCCCGCAGACCATCGACAGGCTGCTGGCCACGGGACGGAACGGCGACTGGCTGTAGGGGCCGGTCAACCCCAGCGATCGCCCCAGCCCCACGGAAACCGTGCCGCCGCCCCCTGGGCGCCGGCCGGCTCCGTCCCGAGGCCGAACCGGCCGCGGAAGAAGAGCATCGGGTCGCGGTCGGCCTCCCCTTCCACCTCGAGCACCTTGCCGATCACCACGTCGTGGTCGCCGGCCGCATGCACCGCGAACACCTCGGCGTGTGCCCTCATCAGCACGCCGCGCAGCGCCGGCGTCCGCCAGCGCGAGAGGTCCCAGGCCAGCCCGTCGAACTTCCTGCCCTTTCCGGAACCGAACCGGCCGCACAGCTCCGACTGGTCCTCGGCCAGGACGTTGACGCAGAACCGCCCCGCCTCCCTGAGCCGCGGCCACGTGCGCCCTCGGTGATCCGCGCAGAAGAGGATCAGGGGCGGATCCAGCGAGACGGAGGCGAAGGACTGGCACGCGAACCCCACGGGCTCGCCGGCCGCGTCCACTCCGGTGACGACGGTGACACCGGTGGCGAACGCGCTCATGGCGCGCCGCATCTCCGCGGGCGTGGGCTCGGTGCCCGCACCCGTCGCGCAGGCGGTCACGGAGTCTGCTGTCATCAGGTCACCTCGACGGTTCGGCACAAGCGTGCTGCGTCAGCGTGCGGGGCCGACGCTAGGACCGTTCCGCGTGGCGGTGCGGAGCCTTCCCGATGAGTGGAACCCCTGCGCAGCAGCGCACCGTCCGCGCCGAACCGGCCCCCGCCGCGCGCCCGCGTCCCGCTGATCGGGATGAGCACCGCACCGGAACGGGGCCGCTGTCTACGTTCCGGAACCGTACCCATCGGGACGTCGAAGGCAGGGACGATGGCGGAACTGAGCTACGAGAGCACCTCGCGCGAGCTGGCGACCGACCAGGGTGTGCTGCGCTACCACGAGGCAGGCGACGGGCCGCCGCTGCTGATGCTGCACGGGTCGGGCCCCGGAGTCACCGGCTGGCGCAACTACCGCGGCAATCTCGCGACGTTCTCCCGGCACTTCCGCTGCCTCGTGCTGGAACTGCCGGGCTTCGGCGTCAGCGATCCGGTCGAGGGCCACCCGATGGCCACGGCGCCGGCCGCGGTGGGGAGGTTCCTCGACGGGCTCGGGCTGCGGCGGGTCGACGTGATCGGCAACTCCATGGGCGGAATCGTCGGCACCCAGTTCGCCCTCGCCGACCCCGACCGGGTCCGCCGACTCGTGACGATCGGCGGCATCGGCCGGAACGTCTACAGCCCGGGTCCCGGCGAGGGCATCAGGCTGCTGACCGAGTTCACCGACAATCCCACGCGCGAGGGCCTCATCAGGTGGCTGAACTCGATGGTGTACGACCCCGCGCTGGTGACCGAGGAGCTGATCGAGGAGCGGTGGCGACTGGCCACCGACCCGCAGGCGCTCGACAACGCGCGCAAGATGTACGGCAGCGCCGCCTTCGCCGCTCGCGCCGCCGCCGCGGCGGCATCCGACGACGCGCCCTACTGGGCCATGCTGCACAAGCTGAAGGCCAGGACCCTGATCACCTGGGGCCGCGACGACCGCGTCAGCCCTCTCGACATGTCGATCCTTCCGATGCGGACCATCCCCCACGTGGAACTGCACACCTTCCCCGACTGCGGCCACTGGGTGATGATCGAGCAGAAGGCGGCCTGGGAGAGCGCCGTGCTGGCCTTCCTCACCCGTGAGGAGACTGCGTGAGCGCCTCCGCCGCCGCCCGCTGGGATCACGAGTACGACTTCGTCGTCGTCGGCAGCGGCGCCGGAGGCATGACGGCGGCGCTGACCGCCGAGGACAGCGGCCTGTCCACCGTCGTGGTCGAGAAGGGCGCCATGTACGGTGGCTCGACCGGGATCTCGGGCGGCGGCATCTGGATCCCCAACAACCCGACACTCCGGGCCCGGGGCCACAACGACTCCCGCGCCTCGGTCCGCCGCTACCTCGACCTGCTCACCGAGGGCCGGGTACCGGCCGCCCGGCTCGACGCGTACGTCGACCACGGGCCCGAGGCCATGCGGCTGCTGGGGGCGAGCCGCTGGATGCGCTTCTTCTGGGTCAAGGGCTACGCCGACTACCACCCCGAACTGGAGGGCGGTCGCCCGCTGGGCCGGTCCGTCGAGGCGGTCCCCTTCGACACCCGCAAGCTGGGGGAGGAGGAGCAGTACCAGCGGCCCAACAGCCTCAAGGGTCCGCTCGGCCTGTGGGTGACGGGCAAGGACTACCACGACCTGGCGATGGTCAAGCGCACCTGGCGGGGACGCTGGGCCTCCGTGGTCGCCGCCTGGCGCGTCTCCTCCAACCTCGTCCGCCGCCGGCACATGGCCACCGGCGGGCGCGCCCTCGTGGCGCGGATGCGTATGGCCCTCAAGGACGCCGGCATCCCCGTGTGGCTGAACACCGCCATGACGGAGCTGGTCACCGACGACGACGGACGGGTGACAGGCATCGTCGCCGAACGTGCGGGAGGCACCCTGCGGATCGGCGCGCGGCACGGAGTGCTGCTGGCCACCGGAGGCTTCGACCACAACCAGCAGCTGCGCGAGCGGTATCTGCCCGAGGGCGGCAGGGAGAACCACAGCGCCGGGGCGCAGGAGAACGTCGGCGACGGCATTCTCGCCGGCCTCGGTCTCGGCGCGGCCGTGGACTTCATGGACGACGCCTGGTGGATGCCCTCGGTGCGCCACCCCTCCGGCGCGACCATCCCGCTGGTCTCCGAGCGGTGCATCCCGCCGTCCCTGATCGTCTCGTCCTCGGGCAGGCGCTTCACCAACGAGTCCGCGCCCTACACGAACTTCGTCCACGACCAGCTCGCGGGCGAGCACGTGCCCGCCTGGTTCGTGATGGACGCCAAGGCCCGGGCCCGCTACCCCTTCGCGCAGGTCCTGCCGGGCATGCCGCTCCCCAAGGCGTTCTACGAGACGGGCCTGGCACACCGGGCGGACTCCCTGGCCGAGCTGGCCGAGAGCATCGGTGTCCCCGCCGAGGAACTGACCGGGACCGTCCGGCGGTTCAACGGTTTCGCCCGCGCCGGAAAGGACACCGATTTCCACCGCGGCGACAGCGCCTACGACCGCTACTACGGCGACCCGACCCTCAAGAACCCCAACCTGGACGAGATCGACAGACCGCCGTTCCACGCCGTGCGCATCGAGGTGGGTGACCTGGGCACCAAGGGGGGCCTGGTCTGCGACGAGCACAGCAGGGTGCTGCGTGAGGACGGATCGGGCATCGACGGCCTGTACGCGACCGGCAACACCTCCGCGTCCGTGATGGCCAACGAGTACGCGGGTCCTGGCGCCACCATCGGCCCTTCCCTGGTCTTCGGATACATCGCCGCACGCGACGCCGCCGCACGCGACGCCGGCACACGCAGTGCCGCCACACGCCGCGCCGCGGCGGACAGCGGCCACAGCGACCTGCCGGTACGCGGTCCTCGCTGAGCGTCCCGACGAGGCGGCGTCTCCCGTGCGGCGGTCCCTTACGAGGCGGTGTCCCTTACGAGGCGGTGTCCCTTACGAGGCGGTGTCCGTTACAAGGAAAGGCAGAGGAACCATGGGGCGACCCACCCCCTTGACGGTACGTGTCGTCGAGGTCATCCGTGAGACCTCCGACGCGCACTCGCTGGTGCTGGAGCCGATCGGTGTGCCGGCGGAGAAGTTCGGCTACCGGCCGGGCCAGTTCCTGACCGTCCGGGTGCCCTCCGAGCGGGACGGCTCGACGGCCCGCTGCTACTCGCTGTGCAGCTCCCCGCTGCGCGACGAGAAGCCGAAGATCACCGTCAAGCGCACGGCGGACGGATACGGCTCCAACTGGATCTGCGACAACGTCGTCGAGGGCCACACCCTCGAAGTGCTCCGCCCTGCCGGGACGTTCACCCCCGACTCGCTCGACAGCGACTTCCTGCTCCTGGCCGCGGGCAGCGGCATCACCCCGGTGATGTCGATCCTCACCTCCACGCTGCACGGGGGATCGGGATCCGTGACGCTCGTCTACGCCAACCGGGACGAGAATTCCGTGATCTTCCGCGACGAACTCGTCACGCTCGCCGGCGAGTACGGCGACCGGCTCACCGTCATCCACTGGCTGGAGTCCGTGCAGGGGCTGCCGACCCCCGCCGGGCTGCGCGCGCTCACCAAGCCGTACGCCGGGCGCCAGGTGTTCCTGTGCGGCCCGGGGCCCTTCATGGAGTCGGCGGCGACGACGCTGCGCGGCCTCGGTGTGCCGGCGGACCGGATGCACGTGGAGCGCTTCTCCTCGCTGACGGGTGACCCGTTCGCCGAGCCGGAGGCGGACGTCGACGCCTCCGGGCCGCGAAGCACGGTCGAGGTCGAGCTCGACGGCGAGACGAGCACCGTCGTCTGTCCCCGGGAGACGCCGCTGCTCGACGTACTCCTCGCCGCCGGTCTGGACGCCCCCTTCTCCTGCCGAGAGGGGAGTTGCAGCGCGTGCGCGTGCGTGCTCCTCGACGGCGAGGTGGAGATGGAGCGCAACGAGGTCCTCGACGACCGCGACCTCGCCGACGGCCTCGTCCTGGCCTGCCAGGCCCGCCCGCGCACCGAACGACTGAAGATCACCTACGACGGGTGAAGACGATCTCCGCACAGCCGCCCACGGATTCAAGCCTCCGCACGAATGCCTCCGGACGAATGCTCCGCACGAAGCCTCCGCACGAAGCCGCCGCACGAAGCCTCCGCACGGAAGAGGGAGCCCGCATGCCGAACCCCGTACTTGACGCGATCACCGAACGCGCGGAGGAGATCCGCTCGCTGGGCCCCTCCAACGAGGCGCTCGGCAGGCTGGACGACCAGGCCGCGAAGGTCCTGCGGGACACCGGCGTGATCCGGATGCTCCAGCCGGCAGCGCACGGCGGCCTGGAGGCACATCCCCGTGAGTTCGCCGAGACGGTCATGAAGATCGCCGCCTGCGACGGGTCGACCGGCTGGGTGGCGGGTGTGGTCGGCGTCCACCCGTGGGAGATGGCGATGGCCGACCCCCGTGTGCGGGACGAGGTGTGGGGCCAGGACCCCGACACCTGGATCGCGTCGCCCTACGCGCCGATGGGGCTGTTGCGCCCCGTCGACGGCGGCTACGTCTTCAACGGCCACTGGCAGTTCTCCTCGGGCACCGACCACTGCGACTGGATCTTCCTGGGCGCCTTCCTGGCCGACAGCGACGGCAGCCGGATCAACCCGCCGCGCTCGATGCACGTGATACTGCCGCGCGCGGACTACGAGATCGTCGACGACTCGTGGGACGTGGTCGGCCTGCGGGGGACGGGCAGCAAGGACGTCGTCGTCAAGGACGCCTTCGTCCCCGACCACCGCGTCATCGACTACGACAAGGTCGTCGACGGGCGGCTCGCGAGGGAGGCGGGGCTGACCAACCCGACCTACCACCTGCCGTTCTCCGCGGCGTTCCCGCTCGGTATCACCGCGTCCGTCATCGGCATCTGCGAAGGCGCGCTCGCCCACCACCTCGCCTACCAGCGCGACCGGGTCCAGATCACGGGTACGGCCGTCAGAGACGATCCGTACGTGCTCTACGCCGTCAGCGAGGCGGCTGCGGAGATCGCCGCGTCACGCTCGGCGCTGCTGGACAACATCTGCGAGCTCCACGACGCGGTGGCGGCGGGCGAGGAGGTCTCCTTCGACCGGCGGGCGGTGGGCCGCCGCACCCAGGCCAGGGCGGCATGGCGGGCCGTCCGCGCGGTCGACGAGATCGTCGCCCGCTCCGGCGGCAACGCCATGCGGATGGACAACCCGATCCAGCGGTTCTGGCGCGACGCGCACACCGGCCTCGCCCACGCCATCCACGTCACCGGAGCCGTCTTCCACGTCGCGGCGCTGACGCAGATCGGCGTCGAGCCACCGCAGGGGCCGATGCGCTCCATGATCTAGCGGGCACGGGCACGGGCACGGGCACGGGCACGGGCACGGGCACGGGCGCTGTCGCGGGCGGCTGCGCGGAGACGGCACACCGAACGGAAAGTGCGGACGAACAGCACGAGAGGAAGGCACACATGACCTACATCCGAGGACTGGGCTACCTCAGGGTGCAGACCCGGGACATCGACCGCTGGCGTCAGCTCACCGTCGAGGCCCTCGGTTTCGCCGAGGGCTCAGGTCCCGACCCGGAAGGGCTGTACCTGAGGATGGACGAGCGCCGGGCGCGGCTCGCGGTACTGCCCGGCGACACCGACCGGGTGCAGGCCGTCGGCTGGGAGGTGCGCGACCAGTTCGCCCTGGCCGCGGTCGGCCGCGCCGTCGAGGCGTCGGGCACGGCGGTCAAGCAGCTCTCACAGCAGGAGGCCGACGACCGCGGGGTGGAGGCAGCGCTCACCTTCGAAGACCCCGCGGGCGTACCCGTCGAGGTCTTCTTCGGCCCCGTCCTGGACCACAGCCCCGTCCTCACCGGGCTCGGGCAGACCTTCGTCACCGGCGGCCAGGGCATGGGACACGTCGTCCTGCCGACGACCCGCATGGACGAGACCGTCTCCTTCTACACCGAAGTCCTCGGTTTCCTGCCGCGCGGCGGGATCAGGCTGAGCGGGCAGGAGCCGGACGCCCCGCCGCGCCGCGTGCGCTTCATGGGCGTCAACCAGCGCCACCACAGCCTGGCCCTGTGCCCCGCGCCGCACGGCGAGGACCCCGGTCTGGTGCACCTGATGGTGGAGGTCGACAGCCTGGACGCGGTGGGCCGCGCGCTGGACAACGTGGCTCGGCTCGACTTCTCGCTCTCCTCCACCCTGGGCCGGCACACCAACGACAAGATGGTCTCCTTCTACGTCCGCGCCCCCGGGGGATGGGACATCGAGTACGGCACCGAGGGCATGCTCGTCGACGAGGCGCACTACACCGCGGAGGAGATCACCGCGGACAGCTACTGGGGCCACGACTGGTCCGGGTCGCAGCCGCTGGCGGCCTTCGCCCCGCCCGAGGCCGACCGGTGAGCGCCGTCCGGCCGGTGGGCGAGCGCCACCGGCCGGCGGACTCCCCGGCACGGCACGGTGATGCGCAGCGGGGCGGTGCGCCGCGGGGTGGTGCGCGGCCGGTGACGCCGGTTCCGGCCGACTCCGTGACCCGGTACGACCACGTGGCCGACGTCCTCGTCGTCGGCTTCGGCTGCGCCGGCGCGGCGGCGGCCTACGAGGCGGCCCGCGCCGGCGCCGAGGTCTTGGTCCTGGAGCGCGCCGGCGGCCCCGGCGGCTCCTCGGCACTCTCCGGCGGCGAGCTCTACCTGGGCGGCGGCACGCCCGTGCAGCACGCGTGCGGCTTCCAGGACACCGCGGACGACATGTTCGCCTACCTCAAGGCCGCCCTCGGCCCGCACGCGGACGAGGAGAAGCTGCGCGTCTACTGCGACGAGAGCACCGAACACTTCCGGTGGTTCACCGGCCTGGGCGTCACGTTCGAGCACAGTCTGTGGGACTCACCGACCTGGATGCCGCCGTCCACGGACGGGCTGATGTGGCTGGGCGAGAACGCCTGGCCCTACAACACCCTCGCC